>CAYYPN010000026.1:0-14965 GCA_964473545.1 uncultured Planctomycetaceae bacterium | reverse complement strand
CGATACCGTGCGCATCAGCTACGCCTCCGACCCGGCCGAGGAAGTGACCGACGCCCTGGAGATGCTGTATTGCCTGGGACTGCGCCCCCGCAAGGGTGTAGACCTGATCGCCTGCCCGACGTGCGGCCGCATTCAGGTGGACCTGTTCACGCTGGTCAAGGAAGTCCGTGAAAAACTGGCCGCCGAGATCGATCTGCCGATCAAGGTCGCGGTCATGGGCTGCATCGTGAACGGCCCCGGCGAGGCCGAGGGCGCGGACGTGGCCATCTTCGCCGGCGACCGCCGCGGCATCATCTACGTCCAGGGCGAAAAAGTCGTTAACGTACCCGAGGACCAAATCCTCGACGCCCTGCTGGTCGAATGCAAGAAGTTTGAGGCGAAGGTCAAAGCCGGCCAGGCCAGGCTCGGCGAAAAAGTCGTCGACATCGCCCCCCCCGACCCCATCGGCGAACTCGGCTCCGGCTTCGACAAAATCGCCGCCGGCCAGGTCGATAAACTCACCGACCTCACGGTGGGCGGCAAGTAACCCTTTTACATGCGGTGATCCCCCAAGCCCGAGCGCAGCGAAGCGGAGTTCCGGATTGCACAGGTGATCACACATTGACCGCCTGGCGAGGACGTGACCACACCCGCTCGGGTGCTTTTGCCCCCAGCCACGCAACGCACTAATATCGGCGATCCCGGAGTGAGAAAGGATCGCCATGTCCCGCAAGGTCCTCGTCAGTGGTTGTTTCGACCTCCTGCACAGCGGCCACGTCGCCTTCTTTCAACAGGCGGCCAGGCACGGCGAGTTGCACGTCGCGCTGGGCTCGGACCAGACCGTTTACGAACTCAAGGGCCGACCCCCGGTCACCAACGAACTCGAGCGCCTGTTCATGGTCGAGTCGCTCGGGCCGGTGACGCGCGCGTTCATTTCCACCGGGTCGGGCTACCTCGACTTCGAGCCGGAGATGCGACAATTCAAGCCCGACGTGTTCGTCGTCAACGAGGAGGGCAACACGCTCGAGAAGCAGAAGCTCTGCGCCGAGTTGGGTTGCGAGTACGTCGTGCTGGCCCGCGAACCGGAAGACGGCATGACCGCGCGTTCGACGACGGCCCTGCGGAAAGTGCACGAAATGCCGTACCGCATCGACCTGTGCGGCGGCTGGCTGGATCAGCCGTCGGTGTCGATGCATCACCCCGGGCCGGTCGTGACGATGTCGTTGGAGCCGACGCTGGAATTCAACGAACGCAGCGGCATGGCGTCGAGCACCCGCCGCGCGGCACTGGACCTGTGGGGACCTCGCCTGCCCGCCGGCGACCCGGAAAAACTCGCACGCATCCTCTTCGCTTACGACAATCCGCCCGGCACCGAGCATGTCTCCGGGTCGCAGGACGCGATCGGCATCGTCTTCCCCGGCCTCGCCAAGAGCAACTACGACGGTGAATACTGGCCGACCCGCATCGACCGCAACCTCGACGAACAGGCGTTGCAGTTTGTCGAGCAGTCGTTGAGCTTCATCCCGCTCGGACCGCGGAAAGCCGACTACGACGTGCTGGCCGACACGCGGATCGATCGGGATGGCGCGGCCCGACTCGCCGACGCTGCCGAACGTTGCTGGCAGGCGATCGCCGATCGTGATCGACCGGCCTTCGGCGCCGCGGTGCGCGATGGGTTCGACGCCCAGGTCGCGATGTATCCGAACATGTGCAACCAGACCGTGCTCGAGTTGATCGACACCTACCGCAACCAGTCGCTGGGGTGGAAACTGTCCGGCGCCGGCGGTGGGGGGTACCTTGTGCTGGTGGCGGACGAGCCGATTCCGCGGGCGGTGCGCATCAAGGCGCGCCGACCGAGTTAATACGCGCCAACGACGCGTTGGCGCGCGCCGATCTGTATCGCTCGGTCGCTTAAGTGCGTCCTTCATGCGGCAAGCTACCCGTTTGTGCATGGCGGGATCTCAACATATCCCCGGCGGCGGACCGTCGCCGGATCGCGTGGGTTGGAGTCAACGGCCCTTCTGACTTGCGCGGAAGTGATCCGGGGCCAGGTTTGGCCCCGGCTGTTGCATCTCGGTAAGAAAAGGTGTCAGGAATGCTCCGATGCAAAGCTCCGATGTTCGGCGCGTGTTTGGTTGCGCTGGGATGGGAATGATCATACATCCTGAAGGATGAATCAGACTTCACATTCGCCAAGGAAGGGTTGCGTACGAGTTAGGCCGCTTGGCACTGCGCAACTACACGCATCGGTTCAGTCCGCGCCAGTTCACCCAGCCCCAGTTGCTCGCCTGCCGGGTGCTCAAGGCGTTCTACAAGCTGGACTACCGGCGCACCGAAGCGTTGCTGGCCGACAGCGGCGAGTTGCGTGAGACGATCGATCTGAAGCACACGCCCGATCACACCACGTTGGCGCGTGCGGCGCGGCGACTGCTGTCTCAACCACGCTGCAACGGCTGCTGGAACGGTGTGTGGACCACGATGCGGCGCTCGACCTGGCGGCGATTGACTCGACGGGCTTCGAGGCCGGACAGGTCTCACCGTACTTCGTGCGCCGACGCGCCCGTGGCCAGAAGAAGCTGCAAAACCCCGGGTATCAGACCACCACCTACACGCGCTACCCCTGCGCCGATATCTCTCAATCCAGATCAGACAACACGTCGTGAGATATCCGGGCTAACGCGGTTTCACTTGCAACGTCGCGTTATGGTGCCACACCTTGAGCCGTGGGGATCAAGGTGTGGCACGCTACAGAGAAACTGAAACCGCGTTAGGGCTTGCGAGCGATCAGGCGGATGGGGTAGTGCCAGTTCATGACGGTGAAAGCCCGCAGCAGCAGGTGCGAGATTGGTCCAAGCCGCTGCATGCCCCGGGCGAGCCTCTGCAGGAGCTTCACGTCGAGCAGTTCAATGTTGCGGTCGTTGAACTGGCCCAGAAACTGCTCCTTGCCTACTGAGACCACGTCGCCACCCAACTGTTTCGCGACACGTGCCACCGGCCCCGGCTTGACCAGGTTCAACGTTTCGTAGTGCGGCTTGTAGCGGCCCAGCAGCTTGAGGTACGCTCGTCCCGCGGCCCGGTTGAAGTACGGGCACCAGATCACCTTGTAATGGCCTTCATAGAACGACTGATAGTTGGGGCACACGTGGTACATCAACCCCCCCGGCTTAAGCACACGCAGACATTCACGCAACACCGTTTCGATGCTGGCCACGTGCTCAAGCACCTGGAACGAAACCACGTAGTCGTACGTCGCATCGGGTAGAGGAATCGTCTGGCCTTCACACAACACCAGATCGAGCTCGGGTGACCGCTGGCGGGTGCTCGCATAGTACGCCGCGTTGATCTCCGTGCCGGTCGCTTCAATGCCGCGATGCCGGCAGGCCTCCAGGAAGTAGCCGTTCTTGAATCCGATCTCAAGCAGCTTCGGTTGTGCCGCGCGGTCGATCCCGCAGTGCTCGACGAGGGCCGACAGTTGACGGTCGGCTTTGTCGGCAAGTTTCTGCGGGTCCGTAATCCTGGTCACAATCGCTATCCGATCGGGGATTGGCCGTATAACTACGGTTTCCAGTATAGCCGAATGTACGGGTCACGACGGGGAAGAAAAGGCGGCGCAGGTTGAGCTTGCGGTGTGCAGCGTGCGCTGGTTGCTCATGCAGACCGAGGCCTTGGCGACTTCGCGAGCCTTCTGCATCGCCGGCAATAGCATCGCCATGAGCAACGAGATGATGGCGACCACCACCAAAAGCTCGACCAGGGTAAAGGCGCGTCGCATGAGTTTCCCTGTTGCCTATTGTAACCGGTCATGAAAAAACGGGGCGGTGCTGATCGGCACCGCCCCGTTGGAGGTCGAACGAGAAGTAACTTACTTGCGGCGGCGGAACAACAGGGCCGCGCCGAACCCGAACAGGGCCAGGCTGGCCGGCTCGGGGACGACTTCCAGCCAGCCGTTTCCGGTGATGTAATCGACTTGGTTATCCGCACCGGACCCGAGCGCGCCGTAGGTTCCGTTGGCCTGGGCCGCGCCGTCGAAGATCAGGGCGTAGATCGTGTCGATGTCGTTGTAGGTCAGATCGAGGAACGCGTCGTCGGCGATGCTGACGGTGGCGTTGTCGTCGATCAGGTCATCGCGGTTGATCCGCATGGTGCCCTGCAGGACGGTGACGTCACCGACGAAGCTGCCGCTGTTGAGGGCGCTTTCGACCAGGAGCATCGAGGTGCTGGAGTCCTGGACGAGTTCGGTGATGTTGCCGCCGAGCTTGGAGTTATTGGTCAGGCGTACGCGGCCGTCGCCGGCGCCGTTGTTGATGATTTTGCCGGTGTGATTGAACAGCTTCTCCTTGAGATAGATCGCGTCATTCACATCGGAGTTGTTGGTCAGGACGAGGTCACCGGTGCCGGTGGTGCTCATCTTCATGTCGATGCGGGCGCCGCCGTTGTTGACCAGCGAGGTGCCGCCGGCGTTGACGGTGAAGGTTTTGTCGAAGATCTGCAGGGTCGAGGTGCTGCTGTCCTGGGTGATGGTGGTGATGGAGTCGTTGACGTTGCTGTTGATGCGGGTGGAGCCTGAGCCGTTGCCGTCGCTGAGGACGCCGCCGCTGTGGGCGAGGGAGCCTTCGCCGGTCCAGACGCCCTGGCCGCTGCTGCTGTTGTTGCGGAGGATGAGGGTGCCGTTGCCGGCGGTGGATTGCTTGAGGTTGATCGGGGCGCCGCTGTTGGTGTCGTTGACCAGGTAGCGGGTGCCGTCGATGTGGTGGGTGCCGCCGCGGATGTCGAGCTGGCTGTTGTCGGCCTGCTGGACGATGGAGACGACGCTGGCGTCGACGTTGCCGTTGATCTGGTCATTGCTGGAGCTGGAGCCGGTGTGATAGACATTGCCGGTGTTGCTTGCCCCACTGATGTAGAGCTGACCACCGGAAGTGGAATCGTTATTCATGGTGACGTCGCCGGTGCCGGAGGCGCTGCCTTCGACGTGGAGTTTGTTGGAGCCGCCGGCGAGGATGCTATAGGTCAGGCCGTCGCCGTCGAGGTTGGCCGGACCGGTGATGCGGCCTTCGCCGCTGCCGTCGAGGTAGAAGCCGGTGATGCCGGCGCCGAAGCCGTCCTGGGTGCGGACCGTGCCGCCGCCGGTGCTGTTGATGGTGATCGAGCCGTTGCCGTTGAGGCCGCCATCGAGCGTGAGTTGGTTGGTCGAGGCATTGGTGACCACCAGGTTGCTGTTGAGCGAGAATCCGGTGTTGATCGTGTCGCCGTTGCTGTTGGCGGTCTGGTTGATCTGTGCATCGGCCCCGTTGCCGTCGAGGGTGAGGGTGCCGCCGGAGACGTTGTAGCTGGTGTCGCCATCGGTGTCGCCGATGTTCAGGACGCCGATGGTCGCGCCGCCGTCGACGTTGCTGCCGTTGTTGGCGCCGGTGATGTTGAGCGTTGACAGGTCGGCGGTCGTGCCGGGTCCGAAGGTCGGGGGGGCGACCCAGTTATTGGCGTCGGACCAGTCGGTGCCGACGGCGTTGTTGTTCCAGATGCCGTCGGCGAGGGCCGGGGCGGCGGCGAGTGCGGCGATCATGAAAGTCGCGGCCAGTTGCGTCGAGCGGATGCGTGACATGTCAGGGCCTCCTGTGGCGGTCAGATTTGCAGGTCTCATTTGTCCAACCCCCGCCCCCCGGAAGTCCCGGAAATCCCGTCCCGGAAGGGCGGAATCCCCGGACAGACAAGGGGCTGCATTGCCCGTCCGCCCGATCACTGCGGTGCGAAAACGGAGTCTCACCCATTCAAACATACGCCATGGCGAGGAAATGTCAAAGAAATGCATCGAAAATTGTGCAGGTGGGGCGGGATGGAGATTACCCGGTCCGTTTTTCTTCGGTGGCCTGGCGCAGGATACGCTTCTCCTTGTCGGTCAAGGAGTTAAGGCCGTTTTGATGCACCTTGGCCAGGATGCGATCGATCTGGGCGTCGGTGGCGCGGCGCTGGCGGTCCTGACGCTGGGTCTGGGCGTCCTGGACCCGGTCACGCAGGCGGCTGGGCCCGTCGGCCAGGGGCGCCAGGAGGCCCGGTCGTTTGATCAGGAGGAACCCCACCGCCGCCCCGCCGAGGTGGGCCAGCTCGCCGCCGGCGTTGGCCGACTGGGCGATCACGCTGAGCACGGCGATGCCGAGGAACACCAGGACCAGCGTCCGCATTTTCATGGGGATCGGCGGGATGAGAAGCATCACTTTCTGATCCGGCGCGATGGTGGCGGCGGCCGCGAGGATGCCGAAGATGCAACCCGACGCGCCGATCAGCGTGGCGCTGGCGGCGATGGCCGGCTCGTTGAAGATCAGGCCCGGCAGCGTCAACGCCAGCAGCGTGAACAGCGCCGCGCCGCCGATGCCGCAGAGGATGTAGAACGCGGCGAATCGTTTACTGCCCAGCCAGCTTTCGACCATGGGGCCGAAGAAGTAGAGCACGAGCATGTTGAAGAAGATGTGGAAGAAGCCGCCGTGGAGAAACTGGTAGGTGACGATCCGCCAGATCTGAAAGTGCTCCAGCCCGGCGACCACGCTGAAGTGTCCCCACCGCCGCGGGGACAGTCCATCCATGCGGCCGGACCCGGTGAGGATCGCGTCCAGAATGAACACGATCGCGTTGATGACCAGGAGCCAGGTGACGACCGAGCGAGGCTGCAACCGGCCGAACCCCATGCCGCCGCCGCCGGTGAAACGACCAGGACTACCGGGGCCGGGCGCGGGGGGCCCGCCGATCGGGTAGTTGCGTTCGTAGGGTCGATCCTGCCAGCCCATGGGTTAATTCTTGGTTGATTTGCGTTTGGGGGCAAACCGGATGTTGCTGGGCGGTCCGATGGGCAACCGCTCGAAGAAGTTCAGCAGCCACGGGCGTCGGATCAAGAGGAACCCCATCGCCGCTCCGCCGAGGTGCGCCGCCTCGCCGCCGGCGTTCTGGTCGTTGCGATGCCCGAAGAAGATCACGGTGTAAACGGCCAGCGCCACGAAGAAGATCGCCAGGTGTCGCAGTTTCACCGGCATCGGCGGGAACAGCAGCATCACCTCGGCGTGCGGCGCCAGCACCGCCGCGGCGATCACCACGCCGAACAGGCCCGCCGACGCGCCGATCAACGGCGTGGCCAGCGTCGTGCTCAACAGGCCGGCCTCGGCGAACACCAGGTAGATCACCGGCCCGCACATCCCGCAGATCAGGTAAAACGCCAGGTATCGCCGCGACCCGAGGTAACTCTCGACCAGCGGGCCGAACACCATCATGCCGATCATGTTGAAAATGATGTGGGCGAAGTTGGCGTGCAGAAACTGAAACGACAGGAATCGCCAGACCTGGCCTTCGCGGATCGCGGTCTGCGCCGAGAAGTGCCCGAAGTATTCCAGCGGGCCCATGTAAATCGGCATCTCCCGGATCGACCCGTCCTGCATCTGCACCAGCATCGTGTCGAACACGTACACCAAGCCGGCGTTCTTGAGCAGCAGGTCGAGGACGAACACCGCGATGTTCGCCGCGATGATCCACGTATTGACCAGTTGCCAGTTGATACGGCCGGCCTGTCGTTGGCGATCGATCCTGCTCATGCCCGCGCGCCCGTTCGTTTGAATACCTGGTAGTGCAGCAGTGCCGCGACCGTCTTGCCGTCACGCACTTCGCCTCGCTCGATCATCGCCAGCAACTCCGGCCAGGCGATCAACTGTACCTCGATCTTCTCGGTCGGCTCGAGTCGCTGGCCGACGTGTTTCAACTCGCGGGCCACGAACACATGCATCCGCTCGTCACAAAAACCGGGCGATGTGTAAAGCGTCGTCAGCGGCTCGATCGAACCCGCCTCGTAACCCGTCTCCTCGATCAGCTCGCGCGGCGCGCACGCTTGCGGCGGCTCGCCCGGCTCGATCGTCCCGGCACACAGCTCCCACAACACCTCCCCCACGGCAAACCGCTCGTTGCGGATCATCACCACCCGGTCGTCGTCCGTGATCGGCAACACCAGCACCGCGCCCGGATGGACGACCTTCTCGCGCTCGATGCGATCGCCGTCGCGCGTCGTGAGGTTCACCCGCTCCACCGCGAACTTCACCCCGGTAAAGATACGCTCGGATTGTTCGGCCGGGTCAGTCATACCTGTGAGTTTAGGGCGCGTCGATCTACACTGCGCTCCGATCGACCGCTAAACGGTCGCCGCTTCGTATTTACAAACCACGTCGTACATGCGCCCGCCGAGGATCCGGGCCAGGTGCTCTTCCTTGATTACGGCCAGTTTCAGCACGTCGCAACCGAAGGCGGCGTGCAGGTTCGTTTCCACGGCGCGGCCCATGCCCTCGAGGATCACCAGGTCCGTGGCCGGGTCGTTGGCCGCCGCGGCCAGCTCATCGCTGATCTGGCGCAGGTCGATCAGCGGCGCGTCGTTGCCCGACGGGACCAACTGCAGCCGCCGGTCTTCCCATGCCTCGGCCGTGTCGGTGTCCAACTCGGCGATACGCTCGACGAGCTCGATCAGTTCGGGATGCGTGATGTCGTTCAGGGCCGGGCTGCTGTTGGCGGTGACGATGACCTGCGTGCCCCGGCGGAGCATCTGCCGCACCAGCGGGAACATGCCCAGCGTCACGTCGGCCCCGGCGTTGTCCACGAACACGATCGCCCGCTCGTGCGCACCGCGCGCCCACCGCTCGCACCAGGCGTCCAGGTCGTCGAACACCCATGGCCGGGGCAGCAGCTTCAAACGTTCGGCATGGAAGTCGAACCCGCCGTCGTCGAAGCGGCTGTTCGTGCTGCGCGCGCCCAGGTCGAACAGGTTGCCCGCGAACGCGCCCCGCACCAGTGCCTCGGCCCGGGCCGCCTCGTCCATCGCGTCGAGTTCATCGAGCAATGCGGGCAACACTTCGATCGCCGCGTCGTTCTCCGCGCGCTTGACCACGGCATAGGCGTCGGCGAAGTCGTGTTCACGCAGACACTTCTCACGCAGCCGGCAGATGCGCAGGATGTCCAGCTCGCCATACGCATCGGGCTCACGCCGCAGGTGTTGGAGGATGTCGTGGAACCGGGCGCGCATCGCCTCGGCCCGGTCGGCCGCATCGTGACGCGAATCGGAAATGATCGCATGCCGCACGAGTGACGACAGGTGATCTTCGAAGACCTGGATCCAGTAATCGCGTCCCGCATCGTTGGCGTTCAGATCCAACGTGTGCGGGTGATAGTTTGAAGGGTCGGCCAGCAGGGGAAACGTCGCCATGGTGGAATCTCGGCACAACGGGGGCACAGATGTTAACGCCCCCCGCCACCTCGTGCGACCGCCGACGCTCGCCGCTTCGCCTGGCCCTACACCTGCGCGAAATTCTCCAGCAGTTTCAACCCCACCCGCTGGCTCTTTTCGGGGTGGAACTGCGCCGCCCAGACGTTGTCACGCCACACGCTGGCACAGAACGACCCCCCGTAATCCGCCCCCGCCGCGATGTCCCCGCCCTCGGCGGGCTCGGCGTAATACGAGTGCACGAAGTAGACGTACCGCCCCGGCAGGTCCGCCAGCAACGGGTTGTCCGCCCGCGTGATCTGCAAGGCGTTCCAGCCCATGTGCGGCACCTTCAGATTCGTGTCGGTCAACGCGAACCGCACCACACGCCCGGGCAGAATCCCCAGCCCCTCGTGCTCGCCGTCCTCGTACGACACGTCGAACAGCAATTGCAACCCGAGGCAGATGCCCAGGAACGGCTTGCCGCTCTTCACGAACGCCCGGATCGGCTCGACCAGCTCACGCTGCCGCAGTTGAATCATCGCATCCTCGAACGCCCCCACCCCCGGCAGGATGAGCTTGTCGCAGGCGGCTAATTCCGCAGGCGCAGCGACGACCTTCGCGTCGAACCCGAGCCTGGCGAAAGCCTTCTCGACGCTGCGCAGGTTGCCCATGGAATAGTCGATGATGCCGATCATGGGACCGGTAGTGTAGACCCGTTCACGATCGCGCACAAAAAAGCCGGGCTCCGCGAAGCCCGGCCCGATTGGCGTTGGCTGATTCCGTGTCGCGCGGCATCAGTTGGTGATGACCACGATCTCCACCCGCCGGTTCTGAGCCTTGCCCTGGGCGGAGGAGTTGGAAGCGCGGAAGTTGGTTGCGCCGAAGCCCGCGGCATACATGCGCTCGTTGCCGATGCCCTGGCTTTCGAGGTAGCGATGCACCGCCATCGACCGCTGGGCGCTGAGCTCGAGGTTGTCCTTCCAGTTGCTCTTGCGGATCGGGTCGCTGTCGGTGTAACCCTCGATGCGAACGGTTTCGCTGGAATACTGGTTCTTGAGCACCCGGGCGATGTCGGCCAGGGTCTTCTTGGCCGAGTCACGCAACTCGACCTTGCCCGAGGCGAACAGGACGTCGCCGGGCACGCGGACGGTGATCTCGCCCCGGCTGCCCTGTTCGATGTCCACGCCGGCGATCTGCTCGAACCCGGTGTTGGCGCCGGCCTGACCGGTCGCCGAGGCGCCTTGCCGTTCATCGAGGCGTTGGGCGAGCTGCATCCGCTCGGCGTCGGCGGCCTGGCGTGCCTGGCGCTCGGCGTCGAGCTCGCGCTGCAACTCGAGGTTCTGCACCATCAGCGCTTCGTTTTCTTCTTTGAGCTTGTCGTTGCATCCCCCGGCAAACAGGGCCAGCCCGAGCATGGCCATTGCCGTCAACCGTCCCGCTGCGTGAGCGTTGAACATGATTGGTGTCCTTTCTGTCGTCCTTGACCCGAGGCGTGCCGCGTCCATGCGGACTTTATCATGTTCGATATCGGTCGGCAAAGATTGGCGACTGTAAGTTTTACCGGCGACGGGTCAGGCAGGCGATCCCGCCGACGACCAGCAGCCCCGCCGTGGCCGGCTCGGGGATGACCGACCAGCCCAGGTCTTCCAGGGCCGCGACGTCCACGTTGGTCAGTTCGAAGCGATCCTGCAGCCCGCCGAAGTCCTGCAGCGGCTCCATCAGCAGGTCCTGCTTCGTGCCGTCGGGGACGGTGCCGATCGTGTTGGGCTGGCCGTGCTCGAAGATGAACGAGTCGTAGGCGTCCTCGGCCCAGTGGTTGTCGTTGGGGTCGACCAGGCCGAGCTCGGCCAGATCGGGGTCGTTGTCGGCGTTGTAGGCGGCGATGGCGGCGGGGCCGACGTAGTTGCCGTCGCCGTCGGTCTGCCACTGGTTCCAGCCGGACGACAGTCCCAGGGCGTGGCCGACTTCATGCAGGGCGATGGAGTAGAAGTCGACGGTGTTGGGCCCGGCGAGGGTGGAGGTATCGAAATGCCAGGTCTCGGCGGTATCGAAGCTGATGGATCCGCCCCAGACCGGCAGGTCGGCGCTTGAAGCGGCGGGTGTGTTGGGGATGAGGCCGCGGTGCAGGGGGCCGAGTTCATCGTCGAAGGTGCTGGTGAAGTTGGTGCCGGTGCCGGTGCCGCCGAGGCCGGCGTTGGCCTGGCTGCGGCCGCCGGCGTAGAGGATCCATTCGTCGGTGTTCAACCCGGCGAAGCCGTAGGCGTCGGCCGCAGGGCCGCCGGCGCCGAGGATCGGATCGCTGGCGCTGCTGTCGGCGGTACTGAGCTGGAACGAAGCGCCGGTGCCGGGATGGGTGAATCCGACGCGCCAGCCGGCGGGCGTCTCGGCCGTGCCGCCGGGGCCGACCGCGAGCAGGCTGGAGTTGATGACGCGGCTGAAGCGATCGGCCACGGCCTGCATGGCGTCCTGCTTGGCCTGCGTGTCGAAGAAGTTGTTCGTGTCGTAGTCGTAATTGACGACGATGTCGATCGCCCTGGCGTGTTGCGTGACGCCGAGACCGATCGCGCCGACCAGCAGCGCGTTCAATGCAAAACGATGACCCTGAATCATGGGTGCTCCCTCTCGCGAATGTCCAAACGAACCAGGCGTTTAACGTCGGGCCCGTCCCACACGAGCCGACTGCAGGAGCATACCGCTCGGCGGGGGCCGGTTCAAGGTTGAATTGTCGAAATGGGCGGACAATTCGCCGAACCACACGAATCATGGGGTCAACGCGACCCGGTGAGCAGGCCGAGCAGGTGGAACACCGGGTCGTAGGCAACGATGACGGCCACGGAAGCCAGGGCCAGGTGGGGGCCGTAGGGGATGATGCGGACCTGGCGGTTGAGCAGTTTCGACACGCCCGCCGACCCCAGTGCCCAGAGCAGGCCGCTGAACGGCGCGAGGAAGAACGCGATCGCGGCGACCTCCCAGCCGGCGACCGCGCCGACCGCGGCCATGAGATGCACATCGCCCAGCCCCATCGCCTCCTTGCCGAACGCGAGCGTGCCGAGGATGCGCGTCAGCCAGACGATCCCGCCGCCGACGAGGTAGCCGAACAACACGCCGGACGCGACATGCAGCCAGGTGGGCATGGCGTAACCATCGAGCAAGGCCGAGACGACCGCCGCCCCGACGATCGGCAGCGCCAGGAACATGCATTCCTTGAGCACTTCGCGGCGGGGGTGAGGATGCGCGAGGAACGCGTCGGGCGCCTCGTCTTCCTGCTGTTCAACCGGTGAAGCGTCGAAGCTCCGCGGCAGGAGGCGCGCCTGAACAAGCATGACCGAGACGATCAACCCCGCCATCCCGCCCAGCGCCGCGCCGAGCCAGGGATGGTCGATGGCGAGTCGCGGCGTGGTCGTCGGCCCATACCACGTCCAACCGCGCAGGGCTTCGCCGACATGCGCCACGAGCCCGGCCCCGGCAATGATCCACATCACCGTCAGGGGGATGACGTAGTACCGGGCGTCGATGAGCGTGGCGATGAGCAATCCCGTGAACAGCACGAGGTAGGCCAGGAAGATCGGCCACGTTTCAGCCGGGCCCAGCAGGGCGAAACCCGGCCGCCAGCCCGAGTGATACGCCACCCCGTACCACCCGGCGAACAGCAGCGCGGTCAGCAACTCGACCAGCGGGTACTGGATACTGATCGGCTGGCCGCACGCGCGGCAGCGGGCGCGCAGGATGATCCACGACAGGATGGGGATGTTGTCGTACCACCGGATGGCCTGGCCGCACCCGGGGCAGGCCGACGGCGGATGCACGATGCTTTTACCCTCGGGCAGGCGATAGATGACCACGTTGCAGAACGACCCCACGCACGCCCCGAACGCGGCAAGAAACGCCATGGTGATGTAATCGATGGAGTTCATGATTGTCTATATCACAGAGGACGCGGAGGTACGCAGGCGCAGGGAAGACAGGGGATCAGTAAAGCAGTAAAACAAAAAAACAGAAAAGCGGAAACCAAGAATACCACTCCGTGCCTCTGTGCCTCGGCACCCTCTGTGATTACTCCGCTTCCTCCAGTTCGCCATCTTCGGTCACGTTGAGTTGTTCGATTTTCTGTTCGGCGCGGTCGAGGATGGTGCGGCATTGGGCGAGGAGCTTGACGCCGTGTTCGTACTGGTTGAGCGATTCTTCGAGCCCGACGTCGCCGGACTCGATCGCGTCGATGAGTTGTTCGAGTCGCCCGATGGCCTGTTCGAAGGTGAGCGGCTCGCCGTCGTCGTTGGTGATGGGGTCGGGTTGGTCGGACATGCAGACCAGTCTACACGATGGGCCGCGGTCAGCGGGCAAACGATTGCAGCGCCTGGAAGAGTTGCCCGAGGTGTTCGTCGGTGTGGTCGGCGCGCAGGCTCAGGCGAAGCCGCGCGCTGCCCGGGGCGACGGTGGGGGGACGGATCGCCGGGGCGAGAATGCCCGCCCGCTCCAGGTGCTCGGCCAGCGCCAGCGCGTCGGCCGCTTCACCCGCAATTAACGGGACGATCGGCGTCATCGGGTCCGGATCACCCGGCAGGGTCCAGCCCTGCTCCCGCAGATGGGCGCGGACGTGCCGGGCCAGGTCCGCCACGCGCCGCCGCCGGTCGGGCTCGGTTTCGACGACATCCAGCGCCGCGTCGATGGCCGCGGCCACCATCGGCGGTGTGGCCGTGGTGTAGATGAAGCTGCGGGCATGGTTGATGATCGTGTCGATGACCAGGCGGCGGGCGGTGATGATCCCCCCCATCGCGCCCAGTGCCTTGCTGGCCGTGGCGATGCTCACGTCAATCTGCCCGGCCAGCCCCGCATGTTCGGCCAGCCCCGCGCCGGTCGGCCCGAGCAGGCCCGTCGCATGCGCCTCATCCACGACGAGCATCGCCTCGAACCGATCGCGCAACGCGCCCAGCGCCGCGAGGTCCGCGCAATCCCCGTCCATGCTGAACACCGAATCGGTGACGATGAAGCGTTGGCCGACGGGCGTGCCGCGGAATTGCCGGCCTTCCAACAGGCGGGCGAGCTTGTCGTAGTTGCGATGCGGAAAGACGCGCACCACCGCGCCGGTGTGTTGCGCCGCATCGATCAGCGACGCATGGCAGAGCTTGTCGAGACAGATCAGGTCGTCGGCCTGGGCCAGCGCGGTCAACGCCGCGAGGTTGGCCATGTAACCGGTCGGGCACAGCAGCGCCGCCTCGGCATGCTTGAACGTCGCGAAGCGCTGTTCCAGTTGATCGTGAATGACCAGGTGCCCGCTGACAAGGCGCGACGCCCCGGCCCCGGCGCCGACGGTGCGCGCCACCTCCGCCGCGGCGCGCACGATATGCGGATCGCTTGCCAAACCCAGGTAGTCGTTGGAGGCGAAGTTGACCAGCGCCTTGCCGTCGTCGGTGCGCACGACGGGGCCGCAACGATCGACCGGGCGCAAACGCCGTCGCATCTGTTGTGAATCAAGCTGATCGAGATGGCGGCTCAGCCGGCCCGGCCAGTCGGGCATGGCGGGCTCAGTTCTGCGGGGGGTTGGTGGAACTGGCCGTCGCGCTGAAGTCCAGCGTCGCCGACGGCTGATGGTCCAAGGCACTCTTCATCAGATGGCCGGCCTTGAACTTGACCGTCCGTTTGGGCGGGACCGGCACGCGCTCGAGGGTCTTGGGGTTCTGGGCCATGCGGGCGGCGCGGTGCTTGACCTCGAACACGCCGAAGTCGCGGAACTCCAGGCGGTTGCCCTGACCCAGCTCGACAATCACG
>CAYYPN010000025.1:0-17599 GCA_964473545.1 uncultured Planctomycetaceae bacterium | reverse complement strand
GACGGGGACTTGGAACTCGATCGTGGAGGCGTCGACCTTTTCAAACTTGCGGCTGGGTTGGCGGATGTCCCAGTTCGCCCGCTGCATGTGTTCGCGCACGAGGATCGTGGCCGGCTCGTCCTTGTGGTTGCGCAGCGTGATCTCGATGGTTTCCTGCATCCAGCGCTGGCCCTGCTTGCGGTCGGTGACGGTCCGCTCGCCGACGAGGTCGAACGCATCGCCGATGTAGAGCTTCAATTGTTCGTCGCGCGGGGTGTGGTCGATCAGGTCTTCGCCGATGAACTCGACGTCGTCGCCGTCGTGCTTGTACACACGAACCTTGCCCTTGGGCAGCGGCATCCCGAGGTTGGATTCACGGTTGTTCGTGAATTCGATGAACACGTTGATCTTGTACTCATCCTTGTCGCCGTAGCGGCGATGCCAGTACCGCCCGCCGGGCTCGAACACGTAACGCCTGGTCACCGGCACGCGGTCGGCGCTGAGCAGTTCGATCTGCTTGATCTGGTTATCGCCGACCGTGGTGGTGCGGCCGAGCGTGTACAGGTGATATTCGAAGAAGCTCTTTTCCTCGAACCCGTCCTGGGCCGCCGCGGCCATAACCTCCCGCCGCAACATTTCAGGGCGCGCCTTGGGTTGATCCTGGACCTTGCGCACGTCGCCGGCGATGAGTTTGATCGAAGCGTCTTCATACGTGGCGCCGGACTGGTTATTGAGCGTGACCCACCCGCCAAGGTCCATGAGCGTGTCGTCGTCGTTGAGGACGATGTTGTAGTCGGCCCGCCAACTGATGCCGGAGGTCTGGTACGTGACCTGCACCCGGTGATCGCCGGGCCGGTTGGTGTCGACGAGCCAGACGAGCGTCGGCCGCGTGAGCAAACCTTCGGGCAATTCGCTGAACTCGAGGTTGCGCACGTTGTCGGGGCGCTGAATCATGTAAAGCTGGTCGCGGCCCTGGAGGACGAGCTGGCGCGAATCGAAGCTGAGCAGTTTGCCCTCGTAGCGCGAGCCGTCCTCGGTGATCACCGCCAGCGAACGGTCGATGTACTTATCGAGCATCTTATCCGCCGAGACGAGGTCAAACTCGTAGTTCTGCTCGATGACGCTGGTGCCGACCGGGTCGGTCAGGCTCTTGAAATGCACCGACGTCGGATCGATCTGTTTAGCCACGTCGGTGAAGCGCAACGTGTGCCGCCGGTTAAGGATCGCCATCTCGCGGACATCGGTGACGACCGCGAAGTCGTTGTTGTACACGGTCAACGCCACGCCATCGGCCGGCGGGTCCTGGGCCCGGGTGGCGCCGGCGGCCAGGCCGATCACGATCACCATTGCGATTCGACGCATCATGTCGCGCTCCTTGTGCGAGGGTCGGTCCTCTTGAGCATATCCATCCTCCTCCGGGTAGACGAACGAACGGCCGACTTGTTCGCCTCGACCTGGAATTTCGGCGCGCACGAACGCGCCCCCCGCCGAATCCGGAGCCTTCCACGAAAAGAGGGAAATGCCAGCCCGGCGCGCGCCGATCGGGCACGCTCGGTCGGTTCATGCGCCTTCGTGGGCATAACGCGCGCCCAACGCGGCAAACGACGCCCAAAGGCGACGCGGGTGTCGCCAGTTGGCCAGAAGCGCGTCACCCGTGGAGCTCGCGCGATCAGACGTCAGGTTGTTCGCGTGTATTTCACCCTGCGATTCGTGTGGTACCGCAAATTGTCTGTATTCGGTTCGAATTTCCATCGGCCGGTCTAGAGGCGAGTTCGCAAGTTCCCGAAATCATGTACATCGGGCGAGCGGTCGGGGCGACGAGCGAGCCTGTCATGTCTGTCAACCTGCTTCTGGCAATCCGGGGCAAATCGCAACGGGAATCAGTGATGCTGGCGCTGGCGTCGGCGTGTCCGGACATTGAAGTCCGGGTCGTGGACAACGGCGACCAGATCATCGGCGCGTTGAAGCATGGCGCGTACGACACGGTGGTCTACGACGCGAGCATCAGCAACTACACGCCGCGGGTGCTCCCGAGATGCAATAGCCGGGGCCAAACCTGGCCCCGGACCACCCCCGGATACGCCCCCAGATACATCCCCGGATCACGTCCATGCAAGTCCGTGTTTGGCGTGGGGGGATGGGGTTAATCGCGGCCGAAGTCGAAGATGTTGTCGCGGCCTTCGCGGCAGTCGGGGCAGGTTCGGGTCTCGACGCCCCAGCCGGCGAAGAACTTGCGGCCGCAGTCGTCGCAGATGGTCATGGGCCGGCCCCCGGTGCGGGTGGTCGTACCACGCTCGGGCGATGCCGCGGCGGTGTGATTGTCGTTGTCGTCGACGTCGGGCCTGGCGGCGATGGCGTCGTCGGGGGTCCGGACCTCCGCGGCGCTACGGTCGGGCTTGTGTTCATTCACGTCGGGGCTGGCGTTCGTGGCGGCCAGGGCGGGCGGTGCGCCGGGGCTGTCGCTGAACTGGTAGTGCAGGCGGGCGTGCAGGTCGCCGGTGAGTCTGTCGACCTGGCCGGGATCGTTCAACCCCGCGGCGAGCCGGCGCATCTCGACCCGGTCGGCGAGGCCGGCGGCCTGGTCGTGTTCCAGTGCCCGGGCGCGGCGGGTGTACAACTCGGCCCTGACGAGCACGTGCTCCCGCGCCGCGTCGGTATCGGCCTGCTGAAGCATCCGCAGGTACCACTCGGTCAACGCCACCGCTTCGTCGCCGTCGCGTGCAACGACTGGTTCGCACGCCCAGCCGAGCGGCTCGGCGATGGATCGGGGCAGGTGTTCGACGACGGCCGGGGGGACAAGCTCGGGCCGATCGAAGTCGATGATGTAGGTCGCGGCGATCGTGTTGGCGGCGCTGTCGGTCGGCGATTGTTCGAAGCGTTTGTGGGCGTTGGCCAGACGAATCCAGCGGCGCTGGCTCTGGGTCAGTTGCTCGGCCTGGGCGGCGGCGCGCTGTTGCCGGGACTCGAACTCCCGCGCGAAACTTTCCAGGCGCTCGGCGATGTCCGAGCGATTCAGATGCTCGGCCCGCCGGGCGTCGCTGCGGGCGCGGCTGATGACCCGACCGTACAGATTGTGCGCCTCGCGGACGCGCCGCTGGGCCTGGCGGAAGGTGTCGGCCACACCGCCGGCATCGAGCCAGCCGAGCTCGAACGCCTGGCGGGCGTCTTCGACCTGTTGCTCGGCCAGTTCCATCAGGACCTGGGCCTGGCCGGTGCCGAGGCGGAGCTTGTTGGGGTTGCGGCGATAGGCCGACGCGTAAAGCTCTTCCAGACCTTCCAGACACCAGACGCGCTGGTCGGGGTCTTCCCGTTGCAGGATGTCCAGGGCTTCGGCGGCGGCGGCGTAGCCGGCCAGATCGCGGCTGCCCCATTCGTAGGCCTTGCGACAGTAAAGGATCTTGAGTTCATGCTGCCCGGTCGAGCGAGCCGCTTCGAGCAGGTCCTGCGCGAGGGCGGCCCGGTCTTCGGGCCGGCGGATCTGTTGCTCGCGCTGGCCGAAGGTCTGTTCGTAGGTGGTGCGCGCATCGTCGGCCCGGACGCCGCCGATCAGCAACGTCAGGCCAACGCATAACCACATCATATCTCGCATCGTCAAACGCATCGTGTCTTATCCGTCATCCCGGAGGTTGGTTGCCGGTCTGGGCCGCGGGCGGGCAGCGCATTATACCCGCTCGATCGATCGCGCGGCCAGGGGGATGGGCGGGTTTACGGCCGATCCGGGCCGTAGTCGGCCTCGGGATCGACACCCGCGACGACGGCGTTGTCCGGCCCGGCGGGAACGGGGTCGAAGAACAGGCGTAAAGCGTGGGGCTGGCGATCATCGGCCGGGACACGTGCCTCATCGGCCGCGAGCGTGTGACGATCGTTGCGATACGCCGGCTCGATGAGCTGGGCGGAGGAGGCGTGGACCGAGCAACCGGCGGCCGCCGCGAGGGTGAGGCCCATCGCGGCGGCGGTCAGGCTGAGGACTGTCAATTTTTTCATCACTGCACCTCCGCACGTGTGGCGCTGGATGCCCGGGATCAGGGTTATGCAAAACAGATGCCTCATCGGATTCGCCGGTGATGCGGGTTGAAAATTGGGGGATATAAATGAGGGGGACGTGGGTGGGGGTCGGGGAAGGACCCAGGCCGGCGCTGCGCTCTGGCCTGGCGTGGCCTGGCGTGGCGTGGGGCGTGGCTTGGGGTAGGATGGGGCGATGGCACGGAACATTCGCAGCACGACGATTCTGAGCGTACGGCGCGGGGCACAGGTCGCGCTAGGCGGGGACGGGCAGGTCACCATGGCCGAGACCATCGCCAAGCACGACGCGGTGAAGGTCCGCCGCATCCAGGCGCCCGGCGGCGAGCCGGTGCTGGTCGGGTTCGCCGGCGCCGCGGCCGACGCGTTCGCCCTGCTCGAAAAGTTCGAAGCCAAACTCAAGGACTCGCCGGGCAACACCAAACGCGCCGCGATCGAGCTGGCCAAACTCTGGCGCACCGATCGCATGTTGCGCCGGCTCGAATCGCTGCTGGCCGTGGCCGACAAACAATGCTCGCTGCTGGTCAGCGGCCAGGGCGACGTGATCGAACCGACCGACGGGATCATCGGCATCGGCTCGGGCGGCAACTACGCCACCGCGGCGGCGCGGGCGCTGCTGCAGCACACGGACATGGATGCGAAAACGGTCGTGGAAAGCGCGATGCGCATCGCCGGCGAGTTGTGCGTCTACACCAACACGCACATCACGGTCGAATCGCTGGATTGACCGCCAAGCCATCGGTTGCCCCGGGATGGCGATCCCGGGGCTTTACCCCCGGAAGTAAAGCCCCCGGAACACTTTCCGGGGGCAAATATCCGGGGCAGAACTACATGGAAGTGATCGTCAACGTCGCGCCTTGATCGTGGTGCGTGAACCGGTATGTCCGGTCGTAACACGGATACGCGATCGTTGTCTCGGCATCGCAGTCCAGCGTTGTGGCGCGGGGCGCGACGGTGGGGAGGACGCGTTCGCACAGGCCGCGCATGGACGCGTCCATGCCGTGGACGAGTTGCTTGAACACGCGGCCGTCGAGGTCGTCGGGGCCGATGAGGTTGAGTTCGTAGTCAAACCCGGCGTCGCGGTAGAGGCGTTGCTGGCGTTGTTTGTCTTCCGGGGGACTGATGCCGTCGTTGCGGTCGACGTTGAAGGCGACGCAGCGCGTGCGGCGTTGCGCGGCGTCGGCCATGATCTTCACCTGCTCGGGGTTGGCCAGGTCGCGGATGACGCGGGGGGCGATGCCGTAGTGCCGGGCGCTGGTGCGCAGGGTGTGATCCCACAACGTGTGGGTCTTGCACTGGATCTGCAGGTTGCCGGCATTGATGCGCAGCTCGGGCGCGAGCCCGAGGAAGAACGGTGGCGCGTCGATGTACGACGAATTGTCGATCACCACGTTGACCGTGCCCGGCGCGAGCTTGGCGAGGATGTGGGCGATGTATCCGCCGTGCGACGTGCCGAGCAGGACGACGTTGTTAAAGTCGGCGTCGGGTTCGCGGCGGCGCAGGTCGACGATGACCGCCAGGTGATCCAGCGCCTGCACGATGCCGAAGTTCTGGTACTCGTCGTCGGGCGGGACGAGTGTGGCGGGAATGTCCACGCGCTGCGGCAGCTTCTCGCCGAGCGGCTGGGCGACCTTGATGCAGTAATCGCTGTCGCCCTGGCAACCGGGCGGGGTGGGGACGCCGTGCGTGGTGCACAGGTGGCGGATGACATTCGCGGCATTGTCGTCGAACGCCAGCTTCGCGCCGGTATTCAGCCGCGAGCCGTAGCAGTGATACCTGACGAACACCGCGACATAGCCGAACCGCGCGGCAACCCACTGAATGAGATTCTGGGCGTACCCCGGCGGATCGCCGCACCCGGCAACGTAAAAGAGCAACCCCTTCGCCGGACCCCCGGAAGGTCGGCATAACTCGTAGTGCAACTTCCGCGGGACCGTCACGCCCAACTCCACGTCGGGCGGACCCGCGATGTCAAAGCATTCGATGTTGTCCGAAGCGGCCTGGGTGTCCATCGTCGACATGGTCGCAATGCGCAGGCGGCAAGGCAAGGACGGTCAGCGCCGAACGGGAAGAGGTTGAGATTTCGGTTTTCGGTTTTCAGTTGTCGGGAGCAGTTGCAGCATGATCCTGAAAACTGAAATCTGAAAACTCAGGGCGTTGTGATACCATGCCCCCCATGCGGCAGTACCTCGACCTCATGCGGCACATCCGCGACCACGGCGTGGCCAAGGGCGATCGCACCGGCACCGGCACACGCTCGGTCTTCGGTTACCAGATGCGCTTCGACCTCGCGGCGGGCTTCCCCCTCCTGACCACCAAAAAACTGCACACCCGCAGCATCATCTACGAACTGCTCTGGTTCCTCCGCGGCGAGACAAACAACCTCTGGCTCAAAGAACATAACGTCCGCATCTGGGACCCCTGGGCGGACAAAAACACCGGCGACCTCGGACCCATCTACGGCTACCAGTGGCGCTCCTGGCCGGCCCGGGACGGTCAGCACATCGACCAGATCACCCAGGTCGTCCAGCAGATCCGCGACAACCCCCAGTCACGCCGCCACATCGTCTGCGCCTGGAACGTCGGCGACATCGAACACATGGCCCTGCCCCCCTGCCACGTGCTCTTCCAGTTCTACGTCCAACCGGCGAGCCGGGCCGTCCACGGCCCCGGACAGACCCGGGTCGACGACGACCGGGCTCGCTTGAGTTGCCAGCTTTACCAGCGCTCCGCCGACGTGTTCATCGGCGTGCCGTTCAACATCGCCAGCTACGCCCTGCTGACCATGATGGTCGCACAGGTCACCGGCTACGCACCCGGCGAATTCATCCACACCCTCGGCGACGCCCACCTCTACGAAAACCACCTCGAACAGGTCGACGAACAACTGCAACGCCAGCCCCGGCCGTTGCCCACCATGAAACTCAACCCCGACGTCACCAGCATCTTCGACTTCACGTACGACGATTTCGAACTGACCAACTACGACCCCCATCCCCACATCAAAGCCCCGGTGGCGGTGTGACCGCGACGGAATGCCAAGGTTCAAAATGACAAAGGTCAAAGCCGCAAACCGCACGCCGCACGCCGCAAGACCGACGTTGACCCTCGTCGCGGCAATGAGTGAGAACCGCGTCATCGGGCGCGACGGTGACCTGCCGTGGCATCTGCCGGACGAGTTGAAACACTTCAAGCAGGTCACTTCCGGGGGCCTGGTGTTGATGGGCCGGGCGACGTTCGAATCGTTCGATGGCCTGCTCCCCAACCGCCGCCACATCATCCTCACCCGTGATCCCAACTGGACCTGGCCGGGTCCGGGTCCGGGGGCGGGGGTGCAGGTCGCCGGTTCACTCGACGAAGCACTGGCGATCGCCCGCGAACACGGCGACGACGAACTGCTCATCCTCGGCGGCGCGAAAGTCTACGCCCAGACCATCGACCACGCGACGAAGATGATCCTCACCCTCGTCCACGCCACGCTCGAAGGCGACGCGTTCTTCCCCGAATTCGATCCCCGCCGCTGGACGGTAACCGACGAGCAACACCACCCGGCCGACGCGAAGCATGAATACGCGTTCACCGTTCGCACACTCATCGCCGACACGTTCAGCGCGGTTTAGCGGTCGATCGAAGATCGACGCGTCCCTTCAACACAAAAGTCCGCGGCAGGCGCCAACCCACCGCGGGCCGAAGTATCCGTCCTGTCTCACGGCAGCACCAGCCGCCCGCGTTCTCGGGATACTCATCATGCTTCAGCCCGCAGCGACGGACGGGACCGCCCGCAGCAACGGAGAGCTGGCAATGCAGCTCACGCGCGACGACGACGCAGCAGCGCCAGACCGCCCAGGCCCAGCAGCGCCAACGTCGCCGGTTCGGGGACGACCTTGAAGTTGTCCCAGTATATGTCGTATGACACCGCATCATGGTTGTAGCCTTGTAGGATCACCGAGGCGAGCTCAACAGTATCGGTTGGAATCGATTCAGAATACTGAATGTCCCCTACTGACAAGACAAAGTCATTATCAGTCATTTCAATCGTTAGCGTATGCCAATCGTCATAAGTAAAGCCGGTTGGAAGGCCCTGGTCTACCCAGCCGCTAGCCGTCCAGAACTGAAATCGAGGATTCGGATTACCGTCACCATCGTTGTCGTCACTCGCAAACTCAATAATCGGAAATGTAGACGCGTCACCGCTCGCATCCGCGCCAACGCCCCAGAACCCGGCCATCCGTCGACCCGTCGTTTCCCAAGCATCTGGGATGTATAGATCAATCGATACCGGCCCCTGATAGGGCAGCAAATACGATCGTCCCTGTGTGTTGTGATAAGAGGAGGTAGAATGATGATCCCCCGCATCAATCGACAACTTCAGACGCGAGTCGCCATTGAACGTTTCGTTCGTGAAGCCCGCCGGTTCTTTACGATCGCGGTACCACTCTCCAGTTGCCGGAGGAATAGGGTGCTCACTCGCCAAGTCATTAAGCACGGGTGCGTCGTCAAAAGTTTCCAAGAAATCGGCAGATGCCGTCTGTGATATGCCTGTAGAGATCAGAGTTGCTGCTACACTTGCGAAGAGTTTGAGTTTCATGTTGTGTGTCCATTTTGCCATAGTGAATTACCTTCAATCACCGGAGTGGGCCGGCTTCCCTTTGCGAAACTCGTTGCGGACGCCGACCTTCGGCGTTCGCGGTGCGGCCCTCCCGGAATCCCACGAGTCCGCTCTCTGATTTCCCGGTGGATGAGCAATCGCCCGGCGGCGGTGCGGCATCGCCGCCGCCGGGCGGTCAGTCGGAGGCGCAGCTCACGCGCGACGCCGACGCAGCAGCGCCAGACCGCCGACGCCGATCAGCGCGAGCGTCGCCGGCTCGGGAACTTCAGCATCGTGACTGAAGAAGTACTCACCGGGCTGCAGTGTGATCGCCTCATCCAAGTCATAGGTCAGCCGATAGATGGGATCGGTGATGCCTTCCTCCCAACCGGAGTAACGGCGAACGACACCCGTATCGCTGTAACTGAAAGTTCCGGCAGTGGTGTCACTGGAAAAGACATCGCCGTTGAAGCTGCCGGTGTTGGCCGGCATGAGATAGCCGTCGTTATCGTCAGTCCCTTCGACCGACGACCAGATGTTCATGTTGTAGGCCAGCTTGTCGGGTTGCAGGTTGCCGTAGTAGCCGGTGCCGTCGAAATACGCGACGAGCGTGTCCACGGTCGTTTCCTCGGTGATCTTGAAGTAACCGCTGTAAACGAAATCACCGTTGTTGGACATGCCGTAGTACATGTACAATCCGGCCACGGGATTGTCGCTGGTGTTCAATTCGTTGTTATAGAAGTCGCTGGGACCGTAGGGATCACCGTTTTCGATGCCGTTGTTGTCATAGACAATAGTTCCCTGGTTCTTCATCGTCAGCGCCACGCCAGCGTTTTCCGGAAACCAGTCATCGCGTTGCCACTGCTGATAAGCGTCGGTGTAGGTCGAAGCGGGATCGTCGTGCATGAATCGGAACACCCCGCCGGAGCCGTTGTCGCCGTTGACGGTCTGGTCGTTGACGAACAATCCCCCCGTGATGCCGTAGTACAGACCATAAACATCCGTGTCGTGCTCCGTCTGCCCGTTAAAATCGGGATGAGTTTGCGCGTGGGCGTTCTGAGTGAACACCATCACGAACAAGCCCAAGGCGCACGTTGTCATCAGTCTGGTTTTCATCTTCGTTGCCTTTCTCAGCCGGAGTGGGCCGGCTTCCCTTTGCGAAACTCGTTGCGGACGCCGACCTTCGGCGTTCGCGGTGCGGCCCTCCCGGAATCCCACGAGTCCGCTCTCTGATTTCCCGGTGGATGAGCAATCGCCCGGCGGCGGTGCGGCATCGCCGCCGCCGGGCGGTCAGTCGGAGGCGCAGCTCACGCGCGACGCCGACGCAGCAGCGCCAGACCGCCGACGCCGATCAGCGCCAGGCTGGTTGGTTCGGGGACCTCGACGAGGAAGTCCTGATGCGAGCTGTTGGTCAGAGAGACCAGATCGGCCTTGGGCCCCGTGCCATCAAGGCTGTGCAGCCACTGGTTGGCCAGCGCCGTGTCGACGTTGCTGGCCTTGAAGCTGGAGGCCGTCTCGTTCCAGACAGTCACGTCCCAGTTGCTGGACGTGGACGGTAGAGCTTCGTAGATGATTTCCCAGACGGCGGCGGAGAAAGCCTCGGCGTTGGAGCCGCTGAGCAAGGCGTCATCGTAGTAGCGGCCCCAGAGTTCGGCGAGGTAGCCGGCTTTGGACGTACCGACTTCGCTGCCGGGCACATGCTGGCCCGGGTTGGACGCGTCGCTGACCGGCCAGACTTCGTAGTCGCGCCAAGAGTTGCTGGGTGCCTGCGGCAGTTCCATGCAGAAAGCATTGATGCGATTGTCGGGTCGTCGGACCAGGTGGTTCGCGTCGCCGGTCGTATTGCTCGCTTCGATGATGTAGATCCCGCCTTTGCCGGCCTGACTGCTGAATCCACCACCCCACACCGTGATGTTGCCGTCGGTGAAATCTGCGCTGTCGCGGACCTCAACGGTGCCCAGGACAGCACCTGTTGTGCCGGCATGGGCTGTGGTGAGCAGCGATGCGATGGCTGCCAGCGCCAGTGCGATTCGTGTGCGTTTCATCTTTTCGATCCTTGTGTGAGAGACTTCGAGTTCGGGCGAACGCTCGCCCTCGGAACCGGTGCCGCCGGAACATCCGTCGGCTTCAAGCACTCCCTCGGCCCGTGACGTGGACGCATGGATCGCCCACGGCGTGCGGCCTGCGTGCCGTCTCTCAACACGTTCCCGATGTCTCTCCAATCCCCCGGCTGACCGGAAAACCCGTCAGCCCGTGGCGGCCCCCGGTGGTCCCCGGTGGCCCGCTTGGCGAGCCCGTCCCATGCGGTGGCGTGAACCGTCCGGCGAGGCGTGCGGGCCGCATCCGATCACGGCGCGCGGCGACGACCGACAAGCTCCGGCTCACTCACCCAGGGCCTACTTGCCAGTCTCTCTCAAATGTCCCGTGCTTCCCCGGAACGCCCCGGCATCCACTGGCGGTTGCCGCCCATCGCTTGAGCCGGCTCCGCGTCCGAGGCGTGTTCACCTATATTGCCCGCGCAAACCGGCATTTGTAATACACAAGTGTCCAGTAAAGGTCCGCAAGGGTCCGAAAAAGCCCTCGGTACAGGTGTAAGGTCGGAGTGGTTGTGAAACGGGGTAACGCGGGGGCTAAGGGCTGGGTCGGTGAGATTTGCGATAGGCGTTGGGGGGCAGGCCGACTTCCGCGCGAAACGCGGTCGAGAAATGGCGGGGCTCTTCGTAGCCGCATTGGTGGGCGACCCGGCCCACGCTCAGGTTCGTCTCGGTCAGCAATTGCCGGGCACGGGCCATGCGCGCCTCACGCAGCATCGCATAAGGCGTGGTACCCGTGTGCTGCCCGAACAGGTTGAAGAACTTCGAGCGGCTCATGTATTGGGTCTGCTCGATCACTTCGTCCACACAGTCGATGGTGCAGCCATGCTCGCGGATGTACTGCACCGCCCGCTCGATCGCCAGGCGATCGGGGTCGACGCTGCCGGTGGATTGACGCACGATCAGTTCCGCGCCGTCGACCACGCGCGCCAGCGGCTCGGCCGGCGGATTGCCCGAGTTCAGCCAATCGACCATCAGACGCATCGCGGTCTGGCCCATGCGCTCGAACGGACAACTCACGGCGGTGATGGCCGGCTCGCTCATGAGACAGATCGGCTCATCCATGGACACGGCGATGAACAAATCGCCGGGCACGCGGTAGCCGTTCTGCAACGCCAGTCGCTTGAACATCGTCGCCTGGTATGGGCTGAAGCAGATGATCACCGCGGGTTTGGCCAGCGATTCCAGCCATCGCAGCACCTGCGCTTGAGGTTCGGGCCAGTCGTCGCGGAACATGCCGGCCAACGGCTCGTGGTAGTACGCCAGATCGCAGCCCGAATCCGCCAGGTGGTCGCGCACGTGATCGTACAGTTGCACCGAGTTGTGCACATCCTCGGGCCCGACGAACGCCCACTGCCCCACCTCCAGGGTTTTCAGGTGATCGACCAGCAGGCGCGCAATGTGGCGCGTGTCGGCCACCGCGGCCGGCCGACCCAGAACGGTCAGGTCGAACACCAGCCCCACGCAAGGCACGGGGGGACCGTTCGACTCGTGATGGATCGCACGCAATGTGTCCAGCGGCGCACAGACCAGCAGACCGTCCAGTTCGACCGCCTGGATCTGATGCGATAACTCGCGTAGATCCATGAAGCCCAGGTCCCGCACATCCACCTGCCAATGACAGTCCGGGTCGTTTCCGACGGCCCTGGCGACCCGGTGAAACGCATCGGTCCACCGGGGAAAGGCCAACCCCACTTGCCATTTCCGTTTGTCCACCGGAACGGCCCCATTCAGCCAAAAGGAAGTTCACCAGCACACTCACCAGCCGCCAAGGCTCAGCTCACCGAAGGAATACCCCTCGTTTGTCTGCAATGCCAGCTCTTTTATCAGTGTAAATACGGGTATAGCGCAACGGCAACCTTTTAAGTACGAAACATATCCGCAATTGTCTACGCGCGGCTGCTGATTCGATGTGCATGCACGCATTGTCGCCGTGGGGGTTATTGCCCAAATCGCGCGGATCGCCCGCTGTGGCGGACCGGCGCGGGCCGGGCGAAAAACGCGCCAGACTCTATCATGCGACAGGACAATCACTTATGGTTGCGCTACCGCGAGGTCCAATTTTCAGCTTTGCGGTGGCGAAGCAAATTTCGGGAAATTGAACCCATACTTAATGAAAGTTTTATTGGCCATCGGCCAAATGCGCGGGTATATTTGTCCCGTTGGCCAGTCTGGGTCGACGCAGTAAAGCTCGAAGTTGGCGGCCCCTGCCGGGATGCAAGCGGGCCGCTGCATGTGGGACATGATGAGAGATCCGAGGTCGGCGATAGGCCGGCCGCGTCGTCGCGACGATTCGTGAGCGCTTCGAGCGTTTGCTGCGCGGCGAACTCGGAGTCGACGCATTGGGAGCTCGACTCCGACGGGACGGATCGAGGGTCGCACATGTACGGGCCGAGCCTTTGCTTTGTCGGCCCAGGAGCGAGTTTGCGATGAGCAATATCATGATGATGCATCAGTGGGGACGGATTACCGGTTTTGCCGTGGCGGTGGGTCTGATCTTCGGGATCGGACAACTCGCCCAGGCCACGACGATCACCCTGTCGGATCGCGGCGCGATCGCCGAGTTCGACATCACCTCCAACGCCGGCCAGAACGTCTGGCGCGTCGGGGTCGACCCCAACGGCGACGGCGGGTTCGACGCCATGCAACGTCAATGGTTCTGGTACCGCATCGGCGGTGGCGCCGACGAGAACAGCATCGACGAGTTGAGCTCGCCGACCTACTCGACGCGCAACACCAACCTCGCCGACCCGGCCGACGACGAACTGACCGTCACCTACCAGGATGCCGGTCTGACGATCGCCGCAACCTACCGCCTCCGCGGCGGGGGATATGGCTTCGGCAACTCCAGCATCACCGAGAGCCTGAACATCACCAACAACAACGAAGTGGCGATCGACCTGCACTTTTTCCAGTATGTCGACATCAACCTCTTCGCCCCCAACGACGAGAGTTCGCTGGTGATGAGCGAAGGCAACACCGCGCAACAGACCAGCGAGTTCGGCTCGGTCAGCGAGTCGGTCAGCAGCCCGGATCCGCAGGGCCACCATGCGGACAACACGCAGGCGTTGCTCGATGCGTTGCTCGACGACCAGGTCCAGGCGGTGCTCAACAACAGCGACGGCCCGGTGACCGGGGACGTGAACTGGGCGTTTGAATGGGTGGCGACGCTGGATCCGGGCGAGGTGTTGCAGATCAGCAAGGTCAAGAGCGTGCAGATCGAATCGCCGAACGAAATCCCCGAGCCGCGCGCCGCGATGGTCCTGCTGGCGATAGGTCTGGTGGGGTTGGCGATGCGGCCGCGCCGCGCGTTGGCGCTGCAGCCGGTCCGGTAAAAGCAAGCGGCGTCCGACGGGGGGACGTCCGCCTGACAGTTATTGTTGTGAATCGCTGACAAGTGGTTTGACAGTTTGAAATGGTGTGGCAGATTAAAGCCACGCATGGCGGGGAAGAGAGTCGTAACAACCCGCATGCCGAACATCACAAGAGGCCTTTGGAGAGGGGCCTGGGACTACCCGTCGTAGTCACGATGCAACTCGGCTGCCAGTTTTTGAGGGTAGTTGAAGATGATCAGTCTCACTCCTCGGGTCGCCCTGACGATCATGATCGCGTCACTGACAAGCGTCGGCCTGGCCAACTCGGCCCGGGCGATCGACATCACCAGCAACGGCACCACCGCGACCTATGATCCCAACGAAGGCGGCATCACCAGTTGGGTCACCGACGGTAGCGACCACATGTGGTTCTACACCTTCGCCTACCGTCTGGCCAGCGAGCCCAACGCCACGCCGCTGTGGGAAATGGACTACCTGGGCGACCTGACCACCAGCGACTCGACGTCCGTGCTGTATGAACTGGCCGGCGTGTTCCAGTTGGAATTGACGTTCACCGTCGATGACGCCGTGGCCGGCGACCAGCAGGCGCTGCTCAAAACCGACGTGTCCCTGACCAACCTCTCCGGCGGGGATCTGGACCTGAGCCTGTTCCAGTACGTCGACTACGACGTGGACTTCGACGAAAGCGACGACACCGTCGAGATCCAGGACTCCGGCGCCAAAGCGGTCCAGTCCGATGACGCGGTCCATATCAGTGAGACCATCATCAGCCCGTCGGCTTCACACCACCAGGTCGCGCTGTTTGAAGACGACCTGCTGGGCCAGTTGCTCGACAGCAACAGCGCGTTCGACTTGAACGACGACGGCTCGCTGCTCGGGCCCAACGACGTGACCTTCGCGTTCCAGTGGGACCTGTCGCTGGAGGACAACGAGATCTTCACGCTCGGCAAGGACATGCGGGTCGTCCCCGAACCGGCGACGATGGCGCTGTTCGTCGCGGGCCTGACCCTGGTCGCCCCGCGCCGGGGTCGCCGGCAGAGCTGAGCCCGTCACGCCTCGGTTATCAGAAATCTGCAAGCCCCGCCCCCGCCGTGATCGGCATGGGCGGGGCTTTTTTGTCGACATCACCCCCACACCCTCACCGACGGCGCGGTCGCCTGCCCCTGAGCCGCTTGCGGCTTAGCATGAAACGATGGCGGCGAAAGACGGCTGACCCGCAAGCGCCCGCCCCTACCCCTTCAACCCCGCGGCCAGTGCGCGCACGTATTGCTCGACCTGTTCGACCAACCGGTCGGTCGGCGCATCGTGGTGATCGCCGATGTGTCGGACGAGGGCGGACCCGACGATCGCCGCGTCGGCGTGCTCGACGACCGCCTTCACGTGCTCGGGCCGGCTGATGCCGAAGCCCACCGCGATCGGCAGATCGGTCGCCTCCCGCAACATCGCCACGCGCTCGGCCAGCCCTTCGGGCGCCGCGTCGGACACGCCGGTGATGCCCGTGCGGGCCACGGCGTAGACGAACCCGCTGCTCGCCGCGGCGATGCGCTTCGCCCGGTCGGCCGACGAAGTCGGGGCGATCAGCAGGCTGCACGTCAGCCCCGCATCGTGTACGACCCGGCCCACGTCCGCCGCTTCCTCCAGCGCCAGGTCGGGAATGATCAGCCCGTCGATCCCCACTTCCGCCGCCCGGGCCACGAAGCGTTCGACCCCCCACCGATAGACGATCGAGTAGCTGACCATCGCGACCAGCCCGATCGAGAGGTTCGGCCGCACGTCGGCGACCCGGTCGAAAATCTTCCCGGGGGTGACGCCGGCCTGCAGGGACTCGGTCATCGACGCCTGGATCACCGGGCCGTCGGCCACCGGATCGGAAAAGGGAAAGCCCAGTTCGCAGATCGAAGCCCCCGCCCGCTCCAGCGCCGGCAACACCGCCGCCGTCGCCGCGAGGCTCGGGTATCCCGCCGTGACAAACGGCATCAGCGCCTTGCCCCCGGAAGTTCGCAGGTCCTGAAAGATAGCATCAATCCTGTTCATGGCCGCTCAGAATACCGCGACGGATGGCGATTGACGAATGAAGAACATGCGCTGCGACGCAACCGTTCGCTGCCAGGCACGCCGGTGCGCTACCCGCGGTTGGCGATTGGCCTGCCTTACGCCCCGTCGACCAGTTCGCGCAGCTCGGCCGAATCCTCGGCGCCGAGTCGGCGGTAGATCTCCTTGGTCGCGGTGGAGTTGTTGAGCGTGTAGAAGTGGATCCCCGCCACGCCGTTGTCGAGCAGGTCGCGACACTGCTGCGTCGCCCAGTCGACCCCGATCTTGCGGATCGCCGCATCGTCGTCGCCGGCCTGCTCAAACCGCCGCAACAGCTTCGCCGGGTAACGCGCCCCCAACGCCAGGTCCGGCAGACGGGTGAACATCTTCGCCGACGTCACCGGCATGATCCCCGCGACCAGCGGCACGTTCACCCCCGCCAGCTCGCAACGCTCCCGCCAGTCGTAAAAGTCTCGGTTGTCGAAGAACAACTGCGTACACACGTAGTCGACCCCCGCGTCAACCTTCTCCTTGAGAAAGTTCATTTCGTTCAGCCGATGCGGCGTGGCATGGTGACCTTCGGGAAAGCCGGCCACACCGATGCCGAACCCGCGCGGGTCCGGATGCACGCCCGACTGGTTGAACTCGCGGATGAATTTCACCAGGTCGACCGCATGCTGAAACTCATCGTCCTCCTTGCGGTAGTCGACCAGGTCCTTCGGCGGGTCGCCGCCCAGCGCGAGGATGTTGCTCACCCCCGCCTCGGCGTAACGCTTGAGAATCGCGCCGATCTCCTGCCTGCTGTGACACACGCACGTCAGATGCGGGATCGGATCCAGCGGCGTCTCGTTCTTGATCCGCACGACCAGGTCGTGCGTCTGCTGCCGCGTCGAGCCCCCCGCCCCATACGTCACCGATACGAAGTCCGGCTTGAGCTCGGTCAACTCGGCAATCTCATCGAAGAGGTTGATAGAGCCCTTGTCCGTCTTGGGCGGAAAGAACTCGAAGCTGAACGTGGCCCGATTCTCGGCAAAAACATCCTGAATATGCATGGCGTTAGTCTACTCGATAGCGCCGAACAGCGCGCGGCGCCGGGACAAAGAATCAATCCATTCATCCGGATTGACTGATGATACCCCCGGCGGGTGGGTCAAGGCAAATCGCAAGCTGTGGCGCATAAAAAGGCCCGCCCGGGGAAATCGGGCGGGCCGGGGTGCGTTGCGACACGATGCGGGGGTCAGAAGCACGGGCCGTGTCGTTGCGTGTTTCAGGCCACGCGCCGGTCGATCAATACCGGTAGTGGTCGGGCTTGTAGGGGCCCGACTTGGGCACGCCGATGTACTCGGCCTGCTCGTCGCTCATCTCGGTGAGCTTCACGCCGAGCTGCGCCAGGTGCAGGCGGGCGACCTTCTCGTCGAGCTGCTTCGGAAGCACGTACACCTTCTTGGCGTACTTGTCCTTGTTGTTGTGCAGGTCGATCTGGGCGAGCACCTGGTTCGTGAAGCTGTTGCTCATCACGAAGCTCGGGTGGCCCGTCGCGCAGCCGAGGTTCA
>CAYYPN010000024.1:0-17965 GCA_964473545.1 uncultured Planctomycetaceae bacterium | reverse complement strand
GGTCCTCGTGCGGCTGGAAGTGGAGCTTGCCGATTTGCGTTGTGGCGTAGCCGGCGGCCTTCATCACCGTGGCGACGGTCGGCTCGAAATCGGCCGGCAGGCACTGGCCGTTGTGCGTCACGCCCGTCTGCTGCGGGTACAGCCCCGTCATGAAACTGCATCGGCTGGGCATGCACAATGGGTTCTGCACGTGGCATTGGGTGAAGCTGACCCCCTGTGCAACCAAGGCATCGAGTGCAGGTGTGACCATCGCCGGGTTACCGTTGGCAGCGATGTGGTCGTATCGCATGTGATCGCTGGTCATCCAGATCACGCGCTTCGGGGCTTGGGCCGTTCGGCTCGCCGATGGTGTTGTATTCATCGTGTGTCTCGTCTTTGAGCGTCGGGGGATGTCCGGTTCGGACACGAGACCAGACTTTCGCACAGCAGCTCGCCACCACGCTCTGTTCAGTCGTGCAACTGGTTTACCCGATGCGTCCGTGGAGCCAGCAAGCAACGCCCCCCCGCGTCCTCAGGCTGGCTCCCGGAGAGAGCCACACGCTGGCTTATTCGGCGCGCTGGTCTCGGCCCGCAGAGACCGCACTGAAGTATCGATCCGCGAACGACAAGTACTGCACCCAGTCATACACGGTCAGGCTGTGCTCGCCTTCTTTTACATGGTAGCCGCTCATGCCCCTGACCACCGGCGAGTTCGAGGCGGGCCAGTCTTCGCCCGTCATCGCGTCGTGGCCGAACAGTTTGAAGATCGGCCCCGCCGCTTTCAGGCTCAGGAACGCGCCTTTCGGGTCTGCCCACAAATCCTTACTGGAACTGCCGGCGTAGACGCCGCGCGGTGCGATCAATGCCAACAGCATGTGTTGATCGATCGGCAATTGGTTCTCCTCGTGCTGGTATTGCCGAAAGGTCGTATTAAACCAATGGGGGTACTTGGCAACGATGTGGTCGACTCGTTCGCCGAATCGACGCCGAAACAGCGCATCGCCGCCGCACCCGGCGTTGTTGGCAAAAGCGCTCTGGACTCGATCGTCATTCGCAGCGGTCCAAAGAGCTGTCTTCCCGAGGCGTGAATGCCCTGCAACCATGATGCGTTGATTGTCGATGTCCTTGTCGGCTTGGAGGTAGTCGATTGTCCGCATCAGGCCCCAAGCCCAAGAACTGATCGCACCCCAATCATCGGTGAGGTCTTCTGGTTCTTTGAAAAGCGGGCGGATTCCTTTCGAACGTTCATCGGGATGATCCGGCTCAATCTGGTTGTAGTAAATCGTTGCAAAAGCGTACCCCTTCGACAGAATCAACTGTGGGTGGTAGCTGCTGCTCGTACCACGCATGGATACACTGGCTCGGTTGTCGGTGATACCGTACTTCTGTCGGTTCTTGATCCACGCATCGGGTACCCGTACATGCGGGTCGGACGACACGGTGTGGTTACCGTTGAAGTTCGGAATAAGCATGCAGGGCACAGGCCCCGGTGACTTGGGAATGAACAGGAGCAGGTCCAACTGGTGGGTATGGCCGTTGCCAGAGAGTTTGATCGCAATCTGTCGCCGCCGTGCTGTGCCGTCGAACGCGTCGCCTTCCTCGGCCACGATAAACTCGATCGTGACCGGTTGATCGGGAATCGGGCCGTATACGTGGTCTTCAAAGAGGCGCAGAATCTCACCGCGTCGCTGCTCCCATCGTTCACGATCTTTGGCCGCATCGCCGGTGAAGCTCATCAACGGCGGCAGTGTGTATCCTGGAACCCTCGATTCGTCATAGTTCGGGCGTTGCTGCTTCATCTTTTCGTGAAGCATTGCGTCCTGTTCGTTGGTCAGGCCGTACGCCAGGCGATAGCCGTGGCTCCCGCTGAGCACTTTGCATGCAATAACATTGCGCCCTTTGCGCAGAGGCAGGCCAAACACGTGTGCGTATGGCTGATAGACCGCTGATCCGTTGCCGTGTTCGAGCGTGGAATAGACGCGTGCTCCATTGACGTACCACGCCATCCACCAGTCTGCCGACGCTCCGAACGGGATCGTCTGCTGCTTCTCGGAGTCAATTGTGAAGTAGAGGAATGTGCAGTGTCGCGCTGCCAAGGCATCAATTCGACCATGCCGTTGACCAACGGCTAGCAAGTCGAGAGAAAACTGCTGGTCGGCTCGGATCGGCTCCGCCTGCACGGTGATAGGGGGTATTCGGTGACCCTCGACCGAGAGCACGAACTCCGGGACCTTCTGCAAGTGATCCGCTTCGATCTTCGCTGCATCAGCACCGATGAACATGACCGGGGCACCAAGGGCGGGAGACGGTTCTGCAGCGGCAATTCCACAGCAAGGCCAGTTGCAGCAGGCAATGAACACAACCGCGACGAGCAATTTCGCTGCAGTGGATTCTCGCCTCATCATTGCGTTGCCCTGATCTGGTTTCATGATGGCCTCTAATCTAAGTTGGATGCTGACACTGTCGCCTTATGGGAAGGGCTGATCGCCGACCGGGACAACTGGACCCGCCATATTTATTCTCAATGGTTTCGCTTTGCTCCATCAAACTCTCCAAATCGATGTGGGAGACGACAAAGCTGTTCCTGAAGAAGCCTCTTCATACGCTCAACCACCTCTCCGTTCTTAGGATCTGCCACGACATTCCTTTGCTCCAGTGGGTCATTGTCAAGCTCGTAAAGCTGATCCGGCTCAAAATAGTGGGGAAACCACCTGTCGTTCTTGAAATGAACACCCCGGTCTTCGTAGCTGTATACGCTCCACTTGTTCAAGGCAAACCATCCCACATTATTGAATGCCCTCTTGGTTTCTTCAGATTGATCCGGCAGTCGGTTGGCGATGTATTTCCAACCGTCTGCGACGATTGCGCGGGAATTCGTCAGTTCAATTAGGGCAGATTCCCGAGTGACTGCGTTGTCCTGCCCCAATGCTACGCCAGCGAAGCTCTGCCCGTCCATGCCGAACGACTCGGGATAGCTACATCCGGCCAATTCACAGATCGTTTTCGCTAGGTCAGCTTGAGATACGAGGCCCTCCTGAACACGCGCCTCGGGTATGTGGCTAGGCCAACTCATAATGAGAGGCATTCTGCCCAGATGAACCGAACCTTTCCCAAGGGTCGGATGATCCGTCGTGAAAACAAAGATTGTGTTCTGATCCGCATCTATTGCCCGAAGCTTTTTCTGAACTGCATTGACAGCATCATCAAGCCAAACACCTTCGGCCACGTTTTCATCAAGACCCGCCGCTCTCGCTCGAGAAAAGGAATCTGCCCGTTCGGGCATTACTTCGGGAGTTTTCTCTAGCAGCCCAGACCGAGTTCCACGGGGATCCCCTTCCAGTTTCTGCTTACTGTATCGACCATGAGGAGAGTTTATAGCGACATAGAGAAAGAACGGATCACTCTTGCCCTTTCTTGACCCCAGAAACTCTGTCGCCCCTTCTATAATCCAATCTGTGTTGTTGGCGTTGAGTGGGTAGGGGCGGACTGGCTCACAGTTGTTGGTCATCAATCTGTCCACCACATCCCAACCGAAACCCTCACTCAAGTAGTCATACCCCAAGCGATAGGCACGATCTATTCGCTCTTTGATCTCGGGGTCATTGGGGTCTGCATGAGGGGGATTGGTATCAGTCAGCTCCCTCATTTGAATCTCAAGCTTCTCCGGGAAGTTGTGCCACTTCCCCACAATACAAGTATGGTACCCCGCCTCTTTCAGAACCTTCGGAAGTGTTGTCTCTTCGCGACTGATATCCGTGTTGAACCATATATTGGCCTGGCTGCCTTCGGGATATGCCAAGAGCAATTGACTGCTCCGTTCGGACATCCTGCCCGTCATCATCGTATACCGGGAGGGAGTACAGACCGGGGACACGCAATAGTAGTTGGTGAAGAACATCCCATCCCGCGCGAGTCCATCAATGGTAGGGGTCAGCGCTTTCTGTACCGAGTACTGAGATTGCGCATGCTCGTTTCCGGCTACGCGCAATCCAGTCATCCCCGTTAGGCACGGGTTATAGCAATTCACCCCTTCCCAATCAAGGTCTTCGGCACAAAACAGGACTATGTTGGGGCGGTTGTCTTTCATAGGTGTCTGCGTTCGTCTTCCCACGTGAACCTCTCTCTATTGTGAATGCGACATGTCTTTCGGTTCGGTATTAGATCGTTTGATCGCTACTGACTAGACATTGGGGCATGAATTGTCTCAGGGGCACGGCTGATCGCCCACACGCTCCTGCAGCCGGGCCAATTCACGCGTCAACTCCTGGACAGCATCGGCATACGCAGGATTGTCGTAGACGTTGTTCAGTTCGACGGGGTCGGTTTCCAGATCGAAAAGCTCCCACGCCTTCGGGGTGGAGCGATCGATCGTATTGGGTTGGCCAAGTGCCTCACCGTAGTAGTGGATCAGTTTGTATCTTCTGGTCCGCACCCCGTAGTGTGCGGGAATATTGCAGTCGGACAGGTGCATCCAATAGCGGTAGTAAACGCTCTGTTGCCAGTTGTCCGGCGTAACGCCACCGACGAGAGGTCGAAAACTATAGCCCTGCATATGATCGGGCACCTCGATGCCGGCGTAATCAAGCCAGGTCGGTGCGAAATCGATATTGGTGATGATTTGCTCCTGTACGGCCCCGGCGGAACAGCCGCGTGGATAACGCAACAGAAAGGGCATCCGCAGGGATTCTTCATACATGAACCGTTTGTCGAACCAGCCGTGCTCGCCGAGAAAGAATCCCTGGTCGGAGGTGTAGATCACCATGGTGTTCTCAGCTAGTCCCTCCTCATCAAGCCAGTCGAGCATGCGCCCGATATTGTCGTCGACACTGGCGACACAACGCAGGTAGTTCTTGATGTAACGCTGATATTTCCAAAACTTCAACTCTTCAAAGCTGTCGAAGGTGACTGTCTCACCGTCACGGGTTGTCAGCGAATAGCCCGTGAGTGTCTCGGGTGTAAGCAGGTCCGAACGGGGCCCCATTCCCTCGGGCGGTTCGATCTTGAGGTCGTTCGGCCAGAGGTGGTCCGCAATGCGTATGGCCGCCTCTCGCGCGGCGTAGCAGCGGGTTGCATAGTCGTCATTAAATGTCTCGGGGGCGGGAATGATCTCGTCCTTGTACATGTCCTTGTGCTTGTCGTCCGGGTCCCATGGACGGTGCGGCGCTTTGTGATGACACATCAGGAAGAATGGCCGATCCTTCTCCCGCTGATGCATCCAAGCGAGTGATTGGTCGGTGATAATGTCTGTGGTGTAACCGTGGAAGGTCTGCTTCTGGCCGTTGACCACCATCTCGGGGTCGAAGTAGGGGCCCTGTCCCTGCAGGATGCTGTAGTGGTCGAACCCGGTAGGCCAGTGCTTCGGGCCTTGTCCGAGATGCCACTTGCCGACCATGCCGGTCTGATAGCCGTTGCGTTGCAGAATCTTCGCCACGTTTTCAAGCGAATTGTCCAGGTTGGCGTCCAGAGTGGTGCAGCCATTGACGTGCGAATAGGTCCCCGTGAGGATCGAGGCCCGGCTGGGTTCACAGATCGCATTCGTGCAGAAGCAGTTGTCGAACCGCATCCCCTCGTTGGCGATTCTGTCGAGGTTTGGCGTCTTGTTGATTCGACTGCCATAGCAACTCATTGCCTGGGTCGTATGATCATCGGTCATGATGAACAGGATGTTCGGGTGTGTCTCTGGCATAAACGATTCTTTCTGTGTGCCTGACGGGTCTGCCGGGCAACCGAGGCTTGTCTATGACGTGACTGTTGCAGGTGTACTCATTGGCCTGCCACAAGGCGGAAGCCGGAACGGGCGTCGTCGAATCTCCCGAGTCTGGCGACCTGCTTGCGCTTTTCGGCATCCGAGTCGCTGACTTCCAGCAAGAGCATGGCATCTTCAGGCAGGTGCTGCTTGGGTACGCTGACGCGGTAGACATAGCGATAGCCCGCATTGCGGTCCGGCTGATCGAAATGGTGGGCGAATATCTGAACACCATTGCCGGATTTCGCATCGATGATTGTGGGCTTGTTATCCATCCAGCCGACGATCACATCCAGTGGATCGCCGTTATCCAAATCAGTTATTCGTAGTTTCAGTCCATCCCCGTCACTCAACGCTGTGGCAGTCTCGGCGTCGCCGCGTTTGTCATCCCGCACGGCGACGACGATATCAATCTGTTCACCCGCGTCCCGAGCCCATATATCAGCGGACAGATCATCCCGGCCGTTGTACCAGTGGGCCTGATTGGGAAGGGCTTCGTAAAAGTTTTCGACGCTGCTTTCCTGCAGACTCGCGATGGGTTCATGGCGCACCCATTGGGAGATGTCGGCATCCAGTTGGAGGTCGCCGTAGCGAGGTAGTGACCGCTGGTAAGCCAGCGCTGCGGTTTGTGAACTGAGGAGGCGGTTGCCTTGAGAGAGCGTAGCCTCGATGCGGTCGGGATGGATGCCGCCGGACTTCGCAACGGCTATCTCCTGCTCGCCTCCGAAGAGGAATCTGAAACCAGCCGACCCGCTGAGCACCTGCACCGCGATGACGTTGCGGCCTTGTTTTAAAGGCATATCGAAGGTATGCGCAGCCACGGACATCGGACCTTCGTTACCGCGTTCGAGCGTGCCGAAAATCGGCTTTCCATTGATCCACCACTGCATCCACCAGTCGGCCGATGCCCCCACGCGAATTGTCATGGCCTGCGGCGCATCGATCGAGGCAAACAGAAGAGCCGGTTTTTTTTCTTTGTATCCGTCGGACACATCGGCCAGATTGATCAAGCCCGTCTCGGTCCAGACGCGGTCGGGCCGCAGCGTTCGGTTGCCGGCATTGACCACCTCGGGGATCTCGCTGAGGTCCAGTTCTTTCATGATGGTGTGCAGGTCGTCATCGAAGCCGGTGAACACGTGCCACCACTTGGGCATCGGTAGCACCGCATGTCCGGGCTCCGCTTCGATGGCGATCTCGACGACCTGCTCGCTCCGTGGGTCGACGGTCACTCGAATCTCGCTTGGCTTGGCAACGACCGGGCGCGTGGAGGTCGTGGTCATGGTCAAGGTTGCATCCAGCGGCTGGTCACTGCGGTTGCGGACAACCCACTGCGATGCGATCGTGCGACCGGGCACCACCGCGGGCAGGCTGCGCAGGGCCAAGGGCGGAGTGATGCTGGCAAGTGAACTCGCCGGGCCATCGGAGACCCACTGGAGATAGACCGGGTCCGCGTTCACCGTGAGCGTCGCAACACCACCGTGGTAGTCCGCAGACGTTGGGTTGCCATAGAGATCAAAGACGGTGGGTGATTTGACCGAGTCGGGCGTCTGGTCCAATTGCACACTAATGCCGAAGCGCAGGTCGGCGTTCGCCCATGCCACCATGGTCTTGCGGCCGGTGGGATCGCCGTGTGCGTCGATCTCGTCGAACACATAGCCCTCGATGCGATCATCATCGAATTCGACGTTGTGCGAAAAGCGAACGTGGCGCAGTCGCTCGACCATGGCGCGATAGGCCATGATCACCGGCCGGGGCTCGATGCGATTGTGCGTAAGCGTGTAGCCGTTGACGCCGCTGTTCTGGGGCATGAACAAGCGGAAAAACATGAGCGACGGCATGCCCTTGGAGTGGGCGAAGACCATTTTCTGCACAGCCGTACGGGCCTGCTCGCGAAGCATTCAGGCCGGTTTCGGTGTCAAGCATGGGCAGCGTGTGCTTGCCGTGTGCTTTGGTCGCCTCGACCTGCCGTTCGTAAGCCCGGCGTTCGGCTTCACCTCCCACGCCATGGCCGTGGTAGGCCCACATGTCGAACTTGGAAATGTCCGTGAGTTCGACGATGCGTCGCGCCCGGCGGTCGCCTGTCTCGCCATGGAAGCACAGCCCGCCGTTCATCGTGATCGCGTCTGGATTGCCTCGGTGGATGGCTTCGCTCATCTGATGCATGGCATCGACGTACGCTTCGGGCGAATGTGGATAGAAAAAAGGCAGGTCCGGCTCATTGCCCAGTTCGTAGTAGGTCACCAGGGGTGCCAGCTCCCGCGCCAATGTCTCCAGATGAACCACGCGTTCGGCGAGCAGTTGCAGGCGCTTCGCCTCGTCGACTTTGTTCATCTGTCCCGGGGGATCGGCCATGACCATCGCGGTCACGCCGTGTTCCGCCAGCTTCTCGTGGGCGGTGCGTAGCGCGTCGATGTCGAGTCGCTGCGGATCACCTTGAAGGGCGGACCGCAGCCTGTCCACCCCCATCAGGTCGAAGAACGCCAGGGCTTCAGGCGTTGTGGCCCCCTTACCGCAATCCAAACCGAACCTGAACTCGCCAAGCCGGGCCTTGCCGAGCTCTTTCTCACTCACAACACCCACGAGTGTCTTGAACGAAAGCGCGGACGCATCGTTGTCCGCATCGACCGGTGCGAGTTCCACGTGGACGGTGTATGCACCCAGCGGCCAATTCTTTATCGCAAAGGGAATGGTCAGCTCGGTCTCTTCACCAGGCGGTAGAACCGCGGGCTCGCGATGCTGATGCATCGAATGGCCTTGAATGTCGTAAATCGTCAGCCGCCGTTCCATCTTCGAGGGGATATCGGCATGGTTGGCGATCAGGAAACGCAGCCCCGCTTGCTGGTCGGGATGAAAGGCGAAGACCGGCTCGTAAGCCGAGTTTATCGCTCCCCTCTCCTTGACCTCAAGCAATCGGCCCCACATGACGTTCTCCTTTGGATCGTACCCCACCACGCGGATGCGCTTGATCTTCAGCGGTCCATTGGCCCCGGCAAGCTTGATGTCGAACCTGCCCTCGATGGCGTCGTTCAGCCTGGCGTTATCAACACGAACGGTTGCGGTTTTCCATTGTCCACGGCAATCGCCCCAGAGACTCGCCACCTCCTGAGGCCCCTCGTCGGTGGCGACGATAACTTGCACACCACCCCAGGCATTTAGCATGTAGGTCACTTCGATGTCGATCGAGCGTCGTCCGCCATCGGCAAAGACCGGATCGGTGATGTTGAAGCGGAAGATCCTCTGATACCGCTTTCCTTGGCCGAAGAACTTCTCTGCGACCCAGGCGTGCTCCGTACCGCCGCCGCGCGGGAGTTCCACATGCTTGACACCCCCACGATCAAACGTCATGCCGTTCTCACGCGGTGACGCATCGAAGGTGACCGAAGGGTGCGCCTGCTTGCTCGGTGCCGATCCCTGGTCCGCACCGAATGGTGTCTTCGACGGCTCAGCCCCCAGGCGGATCCGGTCGAATTCGACCCCTCCGCGAGGGTCCTTCTTGACGCGGAAGAACAAGTGCAGCTTCCGCAGCTCTCCCAGGCCATGCTCGTTGGCCAAAGCCTGCAAACTCGGGATCGTCGCCCGCCCGACCTTGTCGTAATTGTTGAGCCATGGAATAGCCTTGCGACCATTCTCACCTTGGAGGGCGACCAGAACCTGCACCGCGCCACCGTCCGGGAAGGCGGCGAAGTCGATTTCCAGACAATCGACCCCCTGTTCCAGTTCCATGAATCGCGGCGGGGTCATGGACCAGCGGACAAACGCATCACCGCTGCGGGTCTTCTTGAATAAGACCCGCCCGTCGCGTGCCTCCAAGGCACCGACGTCGGTGACCTGGTAGAAGTGGTCGGCGTGGTTCATCGGGTCGACCGCGTCGGCTGCCGCACGATTCGACATCACCACGAAAACAGCCAACAAAGGCAGAAAGGCGGCTCGGGGCATCAGAAGTCCGGGACGAATCATGGTTTAGCCTCCAAAAATGAGCCTTCGATCAGTCAACGGCAATATACTGAGCATTGGTTTTGTTTGTCAAGCAATCTTTTGCGCTTGACAATCTCATTAGTGCGCGATAGTTTTAAGCTATGACTACTAGATTGCCGAGAATCACTGGCGTCATCCAGTCAAGGCCAGCGTCCGTCGACGACGCGGTGCAGGTGATTAGAGCCCGGATCGCAGACGGTGAGTGGCAACCCGGCAGCCAACTGCCCACCTGGTCCCACATGGAGCAGGAACTGGGAATCGCACGAACAACCTTGGCGAAGGTCTTTCGCTCGCTCAAGCGGGAAGGGTTCATCGTCTCTGATAGCACACGTGGCACGTTCGTGGCGGAACATCCGCCGCACCGGCATCGCTTCGGCCTGGTGTTTCACGCCCACCCCAGCGACCCGGGCTGGAACCGTTTCTGGTGGACGCTCTCGAACTTGGCCACAGCCCACTGGCGGCATGGGCCAGACCGGCTTGTGGTCTACTACGGGGTCAGTGACCACGCGGACTCCGAGGGCCGGCATCAACTGGAAGGCGATCTGGCCAACCGAAGACTTGCCGGGCTGATCTTCACCTCTGACCTTCCCGAACTGAATATCGACTTGTCGAACCATCCCGAAATCCCCATCGTCCAACTCGGGGACAATCCCTCCGGAACTGCCATCCCCTGCATCGGACACGACTGGACCGCTTTCTTCGACCGGGCGTTCGCCTATTTCGCCAACTCCGGCAGGCGACGTGTCGCTGTTTTTCACCCAAGCAGTCAGAGACAGAAACGGTGTCCTCAATCAATACTGCAGCGGCATGGCCTGGTCAGTCACCCGCACTGGCAGCCGTCGATTCACATCCATAACCGCGAATGTGCCTGGCATTTCTCCCGACTGTTGTTGGATCGCCCGGCCAGTGACCGTCCCGACGCTCTGCTGATTGCCGACGACAACCTCGCCGCGTCCGCCCTGCAAGGCGTCGTGGCTGGCGGCCACGTCATCGGACAGGACCTGGATGTCGTGGTTCACTGCAACTGGCCAACCGAAGACGAGCCCGTCCTGCCGATTCGGCGCCTGGGGTTTGATAACGTGCGGTTGCTGAAAACCGCGGTGGACCGCTTACGACAAATGCGGCTTGGCCAGAGCCAGCCGGATCATCAGTGCATTCAGCCCCTCTTTGATGATGAATGCCGCGAGAAGATCGCAGTCAATACAGAGCTCGTTGCTCTTACAAACCCGTTCATGGCTCAAGCCTAGGAGGAGACCCCAATGTCACGAATGTCGAACAGCATCTTTCACCACATCTTTCACCACATCTTTCACTACAAGGAGAATGCAATGATGAACAGCCAACTCAACCGTGTGACAATCATCGGCGGCATGATCGTCGGGATCGCGATGATCGCAAGCACCCCTGCCCCGGCGGCGGAGATCAATTTTACTACGGCCAAGACCGCTGACTGGGCCGACGCCGCCCCCGTCGGTCCGACCAACAACGTCCTGAAGATCGCCCACTCCCTGGACGCCAATCAACCCAGCAATATCGGCGTCGAATACATGACGAAACAGGCGATCGACATTCCGGTCGGGACCTACACGATGAGTTTCGACGTGTTCTGGGAAGACCCCATCCTGAAATCGACCGAGTCGTCCGATTTCACCGGCCGCGAGGAGCTGGCAATGATACGAACAGATAACAGCCATACCAGCTCGTTCCAGAACCAGTACGGCCAGCCGACCACCGATTGGCGTCGGCGGACCGATACCTTCACCGTCACCGACCTTGAGAATGATGACTGGCAGGGTCGGCTCAGCTTCTCCGGCAACGTCTTCGCCGGTAAAAACGCGGAGTCCTTCACCTACTTCCTGGACAACATCACCATTGTGAACAACGATACGGGCGCGACGCTCTTTTCTGAAGATTTCGAGTCCGACACGCCGGGTGAGGCCCCGGAGGACTGGCGGCTCCGCGGCGGCGGAACCGCGGCTGATACGTTCGAAGTCGTGGTCATTCCCGAGCCGGCGTCGGCAATGCTCATCACCACGGGGTTGGCGCTGATCGTCGCCCGCCATCGCCGCTGAAGTCGCTGATTGATCATATGGTGTCGCGCGGCTCGACGGCCGCGCGACGCTTTTGCGGTATCCCTTCTGTCGAGAAGCATCCCATGGCCAGGCAACATCGCGCTTTCACGTTGGTTGAACTGCTGGTGGTGATTTCAATCATCGCGCTGTTGATCAGCCTCTTGCTCCCAGCCCTGCAATCGGCCAGGGAAGTTGCCCGGGATGTTGCATGCAAAAGTAACCTCAAGCAGATCGGGTTGGGCCAGATCATGTATTCCGTCGATTACCACGGAGTGATGCCCGCGGCGTCGACCAATACCGAGTTCGGTGCCAACCATCACTTAGGCGTGGGCTGGGACGATGCCATCTTGGAGTATCTTGGGGGTACGCGGTACAGTTCATTTCCGGATGGCGCACCCAATGAATCCCCATTAAAGATCTATCAATGCCCCGTGGACAGAAGCGTCGGGTTGCGTAATTGGAAAGGTGACCCTGACCCGGATGCCTTTATGAGCTATTCGCTGAACATGGGACAGGGGGCGGTCGGTCCCGAAAATGGAGAAAATATGCCACGCGATCCCGAGCAGTTGGTCTATGCGGACGGCAGCAAAGCAGCTCCGGCTTTTGTTGTATTCATTCTGGACCAGCACTGGTGGCGCAAGCAGGGCGAGGGCGCGATCAACTACGCTCAGCATTTTTTTGTCGGCAACGTCAACTGGCACAGCTATCACAGCAACAGCACGGCGGCCAACTGCCTGTTTTATGACGGTCATGTTCAGGTACTCCAGCAGAGTCCGGACCTCGACGGCTTCAGCCGCCGCGTCGCGATCAAGCTGAATCCATGATCCGGCAGCCCGTTTCAGAACGCAGGGCCTGCCGCAAAACCCCAATTGTGCAGCTTGTATCGGGTCTCAACGCTGTCATGTCCCGCACCGGAGTATTGGAAGTGAAGTGTGGATATCACGCAGCAAGCCTGATTCGATTTTGCGCTCAGTATTCACCAAGGAGTTCAACCTGATGTCTCGATCGAATCTCTTGTTTGTCATGACCGACCAGCAGAAGGCCACTTCGCTGGATCTCTACAGCAACGTGAACAGCGTGCCAACCGTCGCCCTGCGCCAACTCGCGGACGCCGGCACGACGTTCGACACAGGCTACTGTCCCTATCCGCTCTGCGTGCCGTCACGAATTGCGATGCTCACGGGTCGGTATCCATCGAGCAGCGGCTACGTCGCCAATACGCCGGAGATGAATGGCGAGTTGCCCTCGCTGTTTTCGCACCTGCACAGCCACGGCTATCGCACCTCACTGGTCGGCAAAGATCACGCCATGGGGGTCGGCTGGTTGGAGGAGCCGGGCGATCGCTACGCGGGTATCTTCGACAGGTGGTACCGAGCGTTTCACGGTGCACGGATGACCGCAGACACGAAACGCGACCAGCCACATATCGAGCCGTTTCTGCAGCAGAGCGACCGTCTGAAAATGCTTTGGGGCAGTGAAATCGCCCCTTGGAACGCAGACCAGAGCATCTCATCGCGACTCAGCGAGGTGGCGTGTGATTTCCTGGGGGACTGGCACCGTGACGATCAGCCCCACGACCAGCCGTTTGCGATGTGGCTGAGCTACCCCGATCCGCACGAGTTCTACCAGGCCCCGCGTGACGTGGTCGAGATGATCGCCGAGGACGACGTCCGGTTGTATCCCAATGAAGATGCGGACATCGACAACCGCTCGGAATACATCCGGTTCATGCACTGGTACTTCAACGCCGGCGGCGTGCCGGACGACGTTCGGCGTAAGCTGATCCGCGTGTACCTGGCGATGTGCAAGAACGTTGACATGCAGTTGGTTCGCGTGTTCGACTGGTTGCGGCAGAACGGACAATGGCACAATACGCTGATTCTGTTCGTCTCCGACCACGGCGATCTGACTGGTGAACAAGGTGTGCTGCAGAAGTTCAACTGCGGTTACGACGGTTGCTGTCGGGTGCCGATGATCATGGCCATGCCCGGTCGTGGCAAGGCGGGTCAGCGAATCTCGTCGCCGGTCAACCTGGCGGATCTGCCCCGCACGATCTGCGACCTGCTGGAGTTGCCGGCATGGGAAGGCATCGAGACCCAGACACTGGCCCCGACCATCCTCGATGGCGACACGTCACACCTGCGACCGTACACGGTGGTGGAAAGTGGCCTGCCCGGTGAGCACCTGACTGCCGATGACATTCGCAACTTCCCCGACCACCGCTGGGACGTGAAGCCGCAAGGCCGCTGGTGCTACGATCCGCCGCATCGGTTCGGCGGGCGGATGTATGCGGTGCGCAGTGAGCAATACAAGTTGATCTTCCGTGCCGAAGATCGCCTGGAGTTGTTTGACATGCAGGCTGACCCGTGGGAAACGACGAATCTGGCCGCCCGTCCCGAGCTTCAGGGGATCGTCATTCAGCACCTGCAGTGGCTCACCGAGCATCAGGGACGATTGATCCAGGTCCGACCCGGTTCGCATATCGCCCCGCAGGATGCGATCTACCGCGCCGGGGGCGACATGACATGGGCTGAATCGTTGGCCGCATCACGGAAGCAGGCTGCCGAGGAAGCACTGTGAATGCGCAGATCAGAGAGTCTGGCGCCGTTTGCGATTCTGCATTCGGGGGACGGCCTCCCGCCGTGGTTACCCTACCTGGTGATCATCACCACATTCTTGCACCGATTGCGGATGCACAAGTTCCACATCTCGACGTGCCCTATGCACGCCTGATCCCGGCAATCTCCGCAGAGACAAGCGACCCCGCGTGGCAGTACGCGGCCATCATTCCGTCACTTGCTCTGTCGCATGGTCCACCAGCCGCGCATGTGCATCCCGTGCCCACAACGATCAGTCTGCTCTGGCACGATTCCGGCCTGTTCGTTCGCTTCACTTGCATCGACGATGATCCCTATGCACCCTTCGTCGGTCGTGACCAACCTCACCACAAGGGCGATGTCTGCGAAGTATTCATTGACGCCGCCGGTGATGCGCAGCGTTGGATCGAGGTACAGGTCAGTCCCGCTAACCAGATTCTCGACAAGTGCTTTACGCGATTGGCCAAGAACTCAATACCAACGTTGCCCCGCGTCGTGGGTGATACGGGCTACGACATTGCATCGCTGCGATCGGCTACACATGTGACCGAAGACGGTTGGATGGCGGATCTGTTTGTCCCCGCGGACGCGATGTGGCCGAAGATGGCGCACCCCGCATTGAAGACAGGCACGATCTGCGCGAATCTGCTTCGATACGACTGGGTGAAGCTGGCGGATCACTCCCGACGACTGATCGCCATGAATTGGTCACCGGTGGCGTGGGGCCAACCGCACCTTTCTCCCCATGCTATGGGTGTGCTTGATCTGCAGCCGTAGTTTCGTAACGATGCAGCCTTCGTGAATCATGCGGCTTTTCGCTTGTAGTGGTTGAGCAGACCGCCGAGGAACGCCTATCGGTGAACCGGTCCGATGTCTTCGGCCAGCGGCGCGTTGGGTGGCGGCATATAGGCGTCGCCAAATGTTAGAAATCTGGCGATGGGCAAAAACCTGCGGAAAAGCGGGGTAAAAGAATCTGCGATTGATCGGGCCAGCACCACAAAAAAAGCATACCCGCCTTTTCGAAGAGGGTTTGGACCACGCTACCCGAGTACGATGCCGGCATCAACCAGCAGCGGCTCAAGGTTCCGGTACGCGACGTCCTGAACTGCGTCGCCTTTCTCAATCGCGAGCTTGGCGGCGCAGGCCGTACTCTCACCGAGGGTTATGAACACCGGCTCCATGCGGGCCGAACCGAAGGCGATGTGCGAAGCGCTAATGCAGACCGGTACCAGCAGGTTGGGGCACTGTCCCGCTTTGGGCACGACGCACCGATAACTGATCGGATACGGATCGGTCGGAGGCACCTGCACGTCGCCCTCATTCATGACCACCGGGCCGTGGGCGCTCTCGGCGACGAACCGCGAGCAGTTGTGCGAGTCCATGTTGTAGGATCCGAGCCCGACCGAGTTCCCCGCATGACAGGTCGCCCGGCAGTCGTGCTCGGTGACGACATAGTCGCCGACCATACGCCGCCCTTCGCGAACGTAGAGTTGGTGCGGCCAGTGCTCGGTCTCACGGAACTCGTCTCGGGCCAACCCCCAGGCGGCGACAGTGCGGCGATAGACCTCAGGGACACGCTCGTCGTTGGCAATGGTCCAGTAAAGGCCGCGTTGGTAACGGACATGAGCCTGGAAGACTCGCTCGCGGGTGGCATAGTCGGCCGTCGGCCAAGCGTAATTCGCACCGATGAAGTCGCTCGAAACCGGGCCATTGTTATTCGTGTCGGTCTTGGCGTACCCGTCGGCGGTGCGATGCGTCAGCACGTCGAACTTATGCAGACTGCGATGGAGCTCGCTCGACTCGCTTCGCGGCTGGGGAAGCAGATCGTTGTACTGGTCCTTCTCGGGCTGAGCGAACCACCGCACGGCCAGTTCGTGTCCGAGTGGATTGTAATCCGCGGGCTTCTCCCAATCGATCCGCAACTTTGGGTCGTCGGTCATACACACGCGGAAGTTGTAGGCCTGCACTCGGTGGTCGCCGCGGCCGACGCGGTGATGCGCATCGGTCGGCTCCACGTGCGGCAACAAACCCGAAGACGCATCGCCCGGGGTGACGAACGGGCTGATCAAGGCGGGAACGAACTGGTGCTTGCGATCGATCTGCGTCCCGTCGAGAGACTCGCCGTAAGCATCGTTACCCTCTCGACCCGTCGTGAAATCGACGCCCGCGGCGGCGAGAAGGTCGCCCTCGTAAGTCGCGTCGATGAAGAAACGCAACGAGCCATCGCGTTCGGCCTACCTCCTGACAGGGCCGTCGGGCAGAGGCTGCTCGCCATCGTCGACGATGCTCATGGACGCCCGTTACTCAAGCAGCCGCTTGCCTTGAGCTACACCCTCACCCGCTTCACCACCGAAGCTGTCACCGTCGACGGCGACCTCGCCGAGTGGGCCAACGACCTGCCCACGCAACTTGTCTACGGCCAAGACGCCGTCGATCCCGACGACCTGTCCGCCACCTGCTGGACCCGGACCGACGGCAAGCACTTCTTCCTCGCCGTCCGCGTCCAAGATGACTTGCACAACCAAAATCAGGCCGCCGGCAACATGTGGAAAAACGATTCGATCCAGTTCTCCCTTGATCCGTTGCTTGAACGCCACGAAAACGCCTATGGCCCTAACGATATGGAGATTGGCTTCGCCCTGCCCTCAGAAGCTGCCGACGCCGAGCCAATCCGCGTGCTCTACGTCGGCCCCGATGGCACGACCCTCGACCGCGCCCGCGCTGCTATCGTTCGGGATGACAAGAGCAAGATCACGACCTACGAACTCGCCATCCCCCTGGCCGACCTCGGCAAACTCGCCGTAGCGCCCGGCCGACGCTTCGGCTTCAATCTTGCCGTGCATGACGCCGACGAAGGCTTATCGCGTGAGTCCATACTCCAAATTACACCGGGCACTTCACTTAAAGACCCCGCCGCCTATCATGCCTTTACCGTCATCGCCCGATGACCATTGGCCAGAAGAGTTCCAGTGCCGCGTCATTCCATGACGGCAAGATCGCGTACAGCCGTGTGGGGTGATTGAACAACACGCACTATTCAATCACGAGGTACTTGTGCCCAACAGCGACCTGCACTATTTTCATCCGGCTTGGATCACGCGGACCGATGAGGCGCTCAACGCCGACGTCTGCATCTACGGCGGGACGGCTTCGGGCGTCGTGGCCGCGGCGAAGGCCGCGCGGCTTGGGCTCAAGCCATGCCTGCTGCATCCGGGCAAGTTTCTCGGTGGGATGACCACCGGCGGGCTGGGCTGGACCGACTTTGGCCGCAAGCACACCATCGGCGGCATGGCCCGCGAAGTCTATCGCAGGATTGGGGCGTTATACGGCGTCGAGGAGGAGATGCGCTTCGAGCCGAGCAAGGCACAGACCGTGATCGACCAGCTCACCGCGGAGTCCGGCGCGGAACTGCGCTTTTGCCAATTCCTCGATGGCGTGACGCTCGACGGCGGCCGGATATCGGCGATCCATCTGCTCGGTGGCCTCACGGTACGGGCGCGGGTCGCCACCAAGCCTACTTCAATCACATTGGGTAACCTCGTGGTAGTCTCGAGCCAAGAAATGATCCCAGTTGACCGCAACCAGGTATGCGTCTA
>CAYYPN010000023.1:14625-18044 GCA_964473545.1 uncultured Planctomycetaceae bacterium | reverse complement strand
CGCCCAGGCGGCGATCTACATGGCCACCGCGCCCAAGAGCAACGCCTCGGCCATGGCGATCTGGGGCGCGATGAAGGACGTGAAGGAAGGTCGCACCGTCGCCGTGCCCAAACACCTCCGCGACGGCCATTACCCCGGCGCCAAAAAACTCGGCAACGCCACCGGCTACCAGTACGCCCACAGCTTCGACAAGGGCTACGTCGACCAGGACTACCTCGGCGTCGAACGCACCTACTACCAACCGACCGACCGCGGTTACGAGCAGCGGATTCAGCAGTTTCTCGCGTGGCTGAAGAAGAGGGAGTAGGGGGGAGGGCTTAGGGCTTAGGGATACCGTTCAAGTCGCGCGCCACGTTACCGTACCCCTAAGCCCTAAGCCCTAAGCCCTAAGCCCTATGACCTCATCCCCTATTTCTACGGCCCGGCCCGGCATCCGGTCGACATAAACTTATTGAGCCAATGCCCCAGACGCGTGAACACAAGAAGGCCTTGCGGGCGACGCTGCGGGAGCGGTTGCAGGCGATCGATGCGCAGGAACTGCGCCGCGCCGGCGCCGCGGCCGCCGATCGCCTGATCGCCACCGAGGCCTTTCGCGCGGCCGAGGGGATCATGATCTTCCTGCCGCTCAAATACGAGGTCGACGCCCGGCCGATCGCCGTGCGCGCCTGGCAGATGGGCATGACCGTCACCGTCCCCCTGGTCAGCCACGAACAGCGCCACATGATCGCGGTCGAAATCAACTCGCTCAGCGAACCGATGGATACCGATCGTTACGGCGTGCAGACCCCGGCCCACGGCCGACCCATCCCGGTGAACCTGATCGACCTGGTGGTCGTACCGGGACTGGCGTTCGACCGGCAGGGCCATCGCCTCGGGCGCGGCGGCGGATTCTACGATCGCTTCCTCGCCCAGGCGGACTTCGACGGCACGGCGTGCGGCCTGGTCCTCGACCAGCAACTGGTCGATCATGTGCCCACTAACGGCCACGACGTCGCACTCGACCTGCTCGTCACCGATCAACGTCTGCTCGAATTCGCACCCACCCCCGGCCCCCGGCCCCCGGAAGGTAGCCCCGGAAGGTAGCCCCGGAAACAGTCACACTGAACCCCGCCCGGCGATCGGGCCCTGGAGATAAGCCCATGGTTCTGGAAAGTCAGTCGAGGCGAGGCGGAGGCCGGGTCTACGGCGGTCGCCGCTCGCGCCATGGCAAGGTCTGGCGCACCGCCGCGGCGGTCCTCGTCGTCGGCGGCGTCGGCTATGCCTGCTACGTCATGATCGCCGGCTCGGATGACGCTTCCAACGGCGTCGTCGCCGCCAGCGCCAACGGCCAGGACAACGCGGCCCAGGCGGCCCAACCCGAGCCCGAACCCCAAGCGAGCGGCCAACCGGCGCCGCAGCCGCAACCCCAGGTTCAACCGCAACCGCCGCAACCGCAAGCCGAACCGCAAGCCCAACCGCAAGCCCAACCGCAGCCCGAGCCCCAGGCCCCGCCGAATGACACGCCGACGAGCAACACCGTCGCGCGGCGCATCGCCCAGGGCATGGACCTGGTCCAGCGCGACCAGCTCGTCGAAGGCCGGGCGCTGCTCAACGAGGCGTTGGCCGGCCCGATCGCCGACGCCGACGCCGCCCGGGTGCGCCAGGCCATCGCCGGGGTGAACGAGAAGCTGATCTTCAGTCCGTTGATGCGCGAGGGCGATCCGTATGTCGGCGAGCACGTCATGGAGCCGGGCGGCATCCTCGCCCGCATCGCGCCGCGGTACGACGTGTCCTGGCGGTTCATCGCCCACATCAACCGCATCGACGACCCCCGCCGCATCCGCGCCGGCCAGCGGCTCAAGATCGTGCGCGGGCCGTTCCATGTCGTCGTGCACAAGTCGGCGTTCCGCGCCGATGTCTATTTGAATGGCACGGCCGCCGGCCGGCGGGCGCGGATGTTTGTCCGCAGCTTCCCCGTGGGCCTGGGTGAATTCGATTCGACCCCCCGGGGCCAGTTCGTCGTCAAACAGGGCAGCAAGCTCGAGAACCCCGAGTGGACCAACCCCCGCACCGGCCGGCGCGTCCTCGCCGACGACCCGACCAACCCGATCGGCGAACACTGGATCGGCCTGGAAGGCGTCGATGAGAACACCCGCGACTTCCATCGCTACGGCCTGCACGGCACGATCGAACCCGACTCCATCGGGCAGCAGGCGTCGATGGGTTGCATCCGCTTCAAGCCCAACGACATCCAACTGCTCTACGCCATGCTCGTCGAAGGCAAGAGCACCGTCACGATCGAGCGGTGATGCAAGCCGGACCTGAGGTCCGGGTACTCACTGGCATGTTCAGTCTTGATCTGCTAAATCCGGGGCATGACTTACCAGTTAACCCGCCATCCGGATAATCCCGTCCTTCACCCCGACCGGGTCCCCGGCGACGCGACGCAGGCGTTCAACGCCGGCATCACCCGCTGGCACGGCCGGTATGTCATGGTCTACCGCGCCGACACGTGGAGCCGCGAGCAGCGCCGCGAGGTCGGCACGTTCATCGGCAAAGCCACCAGCGACGACGGGGTCCACTGGCAGACCGACGGCCGATCGGTATTCAGTTGGCAGGACGACGAGGTGCGTCGGGCGTATGACCCGCGTCTGACCGTGCTCGACGGGCGGCTTTACATGTGCTTCGCCCTGGACACCCGCCACGGCATCCGCGGGGGCGTGGCCGTCACCGACGACCCGGAACTCGGCGCGTGGGAGGTGCTCAGCCTCAGCGGGCCGGACAACCGCAACATGGTCATCTTCCCCGAGCGGATCCGCGGCCGGATCGCGCGGCTGGAGCGGCCGTTCCCGATCTACGGCCGGCGTGCACCCGAGGCGTTTGACCTGTGGTACGCCGATTCGCCCGACGGCAGGGACTGGGGCAACATCCACCTCGTGCTCGGGTCGGACCAGGTGCCGTACTGCAACAACAAGATCGGCCCGGCCGCGCCGCCGATCCTCACCGATCGCGGGTGGCTGGCGCTGTTCCATGCCGTGGTCAAGGACGACGCACACGAACTGAAAAGCTGGCACGGCGGGTGGCACAAGCGCTATCACGCCGGGCTCATGCTGCTCGACCGCGACGAGCCGTGGAAGCTCCTCGGCATCAGCCCCGAACCCGTCCTCGACCCGCGGGACGAATACGACTACGAGATGGACGGCTTCCGCGGCAGCGTCATCTTCCCCGGCGGCATGCTCCTCGATGACGACGGCCGGACGGTCCGCGTGTATTACGGCGCGTCGGACACATACGTCGCCCTGGCCACCGGCAACCTCGACGACATGCTGGATACGATCAAACCCCTGTGATCATTTAACCCCCGGTGAACACACCGGGGGCCGAACGCGCTGCGCGTCATGGGGCGCATCACGTCGCCGGCCCCGGGTGTATTCACCCGG
>CAYYPN010000023.1:0-14525 GCA_964473545.1 uncultured Planctomycetaceae bacterium | reverse complement strand
CTGCGCGTCATGGGGCGCATCACGTCGCCGGCCCCGGGTGTATTCACCCGGGGCTAAATGTCACTCATCCGTGCGCCACGACGCGCGGCGCGTCATGGAACGCGTCACGTGGACGGCCCCGGGTGTATTCACCCGGGGCTGAATGTCACTCATCCGTGCGCCACGTGAACACACCGGGGGCCGAACGCGCTGCGCGCTGCGCGTCATGGGGCGCATCACGTCGCCGGCCCCGGGTGTATTCACCCGGGGCTGAATGTCATTCATCCGTTCGCCACGTGAACATCGCCAGCAGTGCCAGCGCGATCAATCCCGCGGCGGCGCCGAAGGTCATCGCCAGTCCCAGCCCGGCCGCGGCGCCGAGTGTGCTGAGGTAACCGCCCATCGGTGCTCCGAGCATTCGGGGCACGCCGCGACAGACCATCGTGTACAGCCCCTGCACGCTGTTGCGGAAGTCGGCCGACGCCTGCGAGTTCAGGTACACCACCGGCACGTAGGTCACGGTCAGAATCATCGGCCCGTGGAGAAGCTGGGTGCCGACCGCCACGCCGACCGTCGGCACGACCGCCAGCAGGCCGAACCGGACCATCCCCGCCGCGGTGCCCAGGAGCATGATCCCGCGCAGGCCGATCGCCTGACGCACGCGGCCGACGTAGAGCATGCACACCAGCTCCGCGACGACGCCGACGTTGAACACCAGCCCGACCCACTGCTCGCCGATGCCCAGGTCATCGAGATACAACGGGTAGAACGCGAAGAACATCGTCCCGGCCGTCGACAGCGCGAACACGCCGAGAGTGAACCCGATGACCGGTCGGCTCAGCAGCAGGTTCAGAGCGCGAACGGTTGGCATGCGCCCGCGACCAACGGGGACCTCGCCGGGATAGAGGGCGTCGCCGTTGTCATTGGTTTGCGGCGCATCCTCCCGGGGGCGGGGTCCGTGTGCGGGCAGGCCGGCGGTGGTCAGCGCGCCGAGCAAGGCGACGGCCGCGCCCATCCACATGGCCGACTCGGTCGTGACGGGGGTCCATTGCATGACGGCGAACAGGCCGATCGACGGGATGATGAACCCGAGCGTGCCGAAGATGCGCGTGCGGTGAAACGATCCGGTCGCGCCGCCGGGCGTTTCGTCGAGCTTGGCCATGGTCAGGCCGTTGATCAGCGGGATCATCGACGCCATGGTCAGGGCGAACAGCAGATACGCCCCGGCGACCTGGAGGAAGTTGGTGCTGAGGGCGAGGGCGGACATGCCGATCGCGCCCAGGAGGTAGGTCATGCCGATGAGCGCGCGGTTGGAAATCCACCGGTCGGCCAGGTAGGTCGACACTACCGGCGCGAGCACGAGGCCGAACACCATTTCCGCGTGAATCCACCCGATCTGCGTATCGCTCAACCCCCGCTCGGCCCGCAGGAACAACGACACGTACGGCATGACGCAGCCGAACATCCCGTACGCCATCATGTAATGGGCCCGCAGGCCCAGTCCCAAACGCCGCATGGCGGGCATGGTAGCAGAGGCGTGCGGGCTTCAGCCCGCATGCAAGCACAGGCGAGTGATCCGATCCATTCAACCATGGCATGCGAGCTGAAGCTCGCTCGCCTCTATACTTCCTGCATGTACGACCTGACCGACCAACTCGTCATCGTCACCGGCGGCTCGCGGGGGATCGGGCGTCATACCGCCCGGGCCTTTCACGACGCCGGAGCGCGCCTCGTCATCACCGGTCGTGATGAGCGCACCTTGCGTGAAGCGGCTGCGTCGATCGGCGAGCGCTGTGCGTTCATGATCTGCGATCAAGCCGACCCCCGGAAGGTGGAGGCGTTTGCGGCGCGGGTGGTGAACGAACACGGCACGCCGCACATCCTCGTCGCCAACGCCGGGGGGGGATGGGGCGGCGGCAAGCATGTCGTCGACATGCCCCTCGATCAGTGGCAGCGCACGATCGACACCAACCTCACCGGCACGTTCTGCATGTGCCAGGCCCTGTTGCCGAGCATGATCGACCGCAACCGCGGCGACATCTTCATCATCAGCTCGATGAGCGGGAAGAAGGGCGACCCCGGTTCCGCCGCCTACGCCGCGAGCAAGTTCGGCCTGCAGGGCTTCGCACAGGCCCTCAACCACGAGGTCCGACGCCACAACATCCGCGTCATGGTCCTCAACCCCTCCGGCGTGAACACCGAACCCCAGGACACCGGCCCGCCGCACGGCCCCGGGTTGCACCTGCACGCCGCCGACCTCGCCGCGCTCATGGTCCACCTCGCCCAACTGCCCGGCCGCACCCTCCTCCGCGACATCGACATCTGGGCCACCAACCCCTTCCGCGATTGAACATCCCCCCCACGCCGGGCCAGAGCGCAGCGCCGGCCCGGGTTCGGGTTCCGCCGCATCCATCAATCGGCCACCGTCCCCCCGCCCAGGTGCACGTACGCCGGCCCATTCGTCAACTCCACCTTGATCCGGCCACCCTCGACGGCCACCTTCCGGTCTTGGCCGGTCATGCTCCACATCTCCACCGCGTTCGTCCCGGCGATCGGAATGTCGACCGTGTGCGCCTCGCCGGTCGTCCACACCGCCAGCCGTGCGCGGCCCTGCTCGTCGGTAAACGCCACCACGTAATCGTCATCCGCATAACCGTCGACCCGCCGATCGAACGTGCAGCCTTCCAGCTTCTCGGTCAGCACGTTGAACGCGTCGTACGCCAGGGTCGTGGTCTTGTCGCGGTTGAGCAGTCCCTTGTCGCCGCGGGTCGATTCGCTGCGCGACTTCCACTCGTAGTGGATGTTGATCGGCGCCTCGAGCATGAGCATGACCAGGTAGTTGCGGGTTACCGATTGGGCCTGCAGGCGTTGCCACTGGTCCTCGGGTTGATCGCGGAATTCCGGGGCGTTCTGGTTGATGCCGTACTCGCTCTGCACGAAGGGAAAGTCCTCGGGCGCGCCGTGTTTGGCCATCATCGCGCGGATTTCCGCCGCCCAGCCGAGATTGCGCTCGACGAGGTAGTTGCGCCCGCGGTCGCCGTAGGAGTGGAAGGAAAACGCGTCGACCTTCTCGTGAATGTCGCGCTCCAGGCATTGCTCGAACCACTTTTGGGCCTTGGGCCAGCCGATGTGATACAGCGACGGCGCGACGATCACGCAATCCGGGTCCGCCTCGCGCATCGCCGCCACCGCTTCGTCCAGCATCGCCATGTACTGCTCGGCATCGGGCTCGGGTTTCCAGAAACTGCTGTTCGACTCGTTCCAGATCTCGAACACGACCTTGCGGCCCTTGAAACGCTCGGCCATCGCCGCCGCGTACCGCGCGAATCCCGCCCGACCCTCCGGCGTCCGCACCCCCATCCAGTGCTGACCCGGCTCGTACAGCTTGTTCCCGAACGCCAGCACGCAGAACCAGCCGATGCCGTTGGCCTCCAACTCATTCATGAACGCGTCGGCCCGGCTGAAGTCGTACTCGCCCTTGGTCTTCTCCAGGTGCGTCCACAAAAAACCCTTGCGCACCCACTGCACGTCGAGCTCGTTCATCTTCGCGTAATCGACTTCGTCGATCTGATGCCCGGAAACGTTCACCCCGAACGAGTCGGGCACCCGCGACTCGGGCAACTCGCCCGCCATCACCGGCCCGGCCGCCACACACCACAACACGATCGCCGCCAACGCGGCACCAAGTTCATTCCACTTCATCACGGACGTCTCCTCATCAAGAATGGTCACCCCCATCCTACGCACTTCGGCCACCACGTGTTGGTTTTTGTTCACAAAAATCCCGCGCTCACGCCTCACCCACGCAAGCGTCTTCCCTTTTCTTAAAGCCCGGGATCACCCTCCCGGGGCATCCGACGCTCATGCCGCGCAACAAACAGGCGGCCGCTCACTCGCAAGTGACCGGCCGCCTGGGGGAATCAAGATCGATCCGTGGCTTCAGCCCTTGCGGCCAGGCCGCATGCTCAACGACGTCGAAGCAGGCACAACCCGCCCAGACCCAGCAACGCCAGGCTCGCCGGCTCGGGAATCAGGCCGCCGGTGAAGGCGACGTTGTCCATCAGGCTTTCCTTCACGTTCTTGCCGTCGTTGTCGAAGGTCATGGTGAAGGTGGCCGACTCGCCATTAGCCAGCGTGTAGTCGGTGAGCGAGGTCGTCAGGTCGAAGTCGAAGTCGGGGTAGTCGCTGACGTCTTTCGAGCCGTTGTCGGTGCCGAGCATGTGGTAGCCGTTGGTGCCGGCGGCGACCTGGGTGTTGGCGTCGCCGAGCCCGCCGCTGTCGTAGTTCAAGTAGAAGTTCCTGGGGCCGCGGTTGTTGTTGTTGTTCTTGTCGGGAGCCCAGTCCAGGTGCAGGCCGGTCACGTTGTAGACCTGGCCGGAGTTGTTGGTCAGGACGATGGTGAGAACGGTGTCGCGGTTGGCCTCGAGGGCGGCGTTGGCGTCGGTCGACGCCGCGGTGCCGGCAAGGGTGCCGAACGTACCGTCGGTGGATTGGAAGTTGTCGGTGCTGCTTGTATTGCTGGAAGTCAGGGTGGCGGTCAGGACCCCGACGTCCGCGGTGTAGGTGCTGCCGTTGGCGTCGGCGAAATCGTCCCAACCGGAGCATCCACGCAACCCACGGGCCGAACAGGATTGCGACCGGCCCCATTTACATTGATCTGAGCCGGCGAATTCGTATGGCATTTTCCGGGCCGGGGCGATAAATTAACATGATTATGCAGAATTCCTTTGCATCGCTTGAACCGGTCGACCCCATGATCCAGAGTTGCCCGTTCCTCATCGAGTACGAAATGACACGCCAGTGCGATCTGGTCTGCGGCCACTGCAGCGCGATGGGGGGTCCCCCCGATACGTTGAAGGAGCAGATGCCCTCGGCGCTGGTCGAGCGATTGATCGGCCAGGTCAGCAATTTCCCCGAACCGGCGCTGCTGCTCTTGAGCGGAGGCGATGCGCTGTATCGCCATGACGTGTTCCGGGCGGTGCGCTACGCCAGCGAACTGAATGTGCCGACGGCGATGAAGCTGTGTCCCACGCCGCGGCTGACGCCTACGGCCCTGGGGTCCCTGCAGCGAGCGGGATTGAATTACCTGATCATGAACGTCGACGGCGCCGACGCAACATCGCATGATCGCATGCGGGGCGGCTCGGTCTCGGGTGAATTCGCGCGGACCCTGCGAAGCCTGGGCTGGGCCAGACAACTCCGTCTGCCGGTGCAGGCGCAAACCCTGCTGACGTTCCGCACGGCGCACTACCTGGACGACATCGCGGCGGTGCTGGCCGAGGCGGGCGTTGATGACTGGCAGATCTACTTTCTCGGGCCGCACAGCCCGGGCCTTCGCGAACAGCGCGTGGCGTGGACGATCTACGGGAAGTTGTTCGATCAGATTGCCGCGCTGTCGGACAAGCATGATCTGCCCGTGGAGATCATCGGCGCCAATCACCATGTGCCCTACGCTCAACAGCACGGCCTGAAGTTCGATAAACCCCCTCGGCACCGATCGATTCCGCGGCGGCCGTCGGGGCTGCACGCCGGTAAGGGCATCATGTTTGTCGATTACGCGGGCAACATCTTTCCGGCCCGCGACATGCCGCTGTCCTGCGGATCGATCGTCAGTGACTGGCTGATCGAGGTCTACCAGAAGCATCGCGTGTTCCGGGCGTTGCGGGATCCGGATCGGCTGCGAGGCAAGTGCGGGCTGTGCGAGTACCGGGCCATCTGCGGCGGCAATCGCGCCCGCGCCCTGGCCGAGACCGGGCACATGCTCGGCGACGACCCGGATTGCGATTACCTGCCCGGTCTGCCTGCGCAAGCCGCTTCCACCGCGGTCGAAGCGACTTCCTGAGTCCAATCGCACAAATCCTCTGGCCCCGGGGCCGCTCAATGAGCGGGCCGCTGGCTTTGGCGCCGCGCATAAATATCAGTTTTGTTTATAACGCCCGCTTCCCTTATTAGGTGAGTTGCACAAAAGCGGACGATCTGCTCTATTATTGCCCCGCTGCCGAGGCCATTGCGCAGCGGTTCCCACCGACGCCCATCAACAGGAAAGGCGGACGCGATGCAGCGACTCGATGAGAAGATCGAACCGATCTACCAGGAAGTACTTCGCCGCAACCCCGGCGAGTCCGAATTTCACCAGGCCGTGCATGAAGTGCTCGAAACCCTCGGGCCGGTGCTTGTGAAATACCCCGAACTGGCCGAGGCCAAGATCATTCAGCGCATCTGTGAGCCCGAGCGTCAGATCATCTTCCGGGTGCCCTGGCAGGATGACAACGGCGAAGTGCAGATCAACCGCGGCTTCCGCGTCGAATTCAACAGCGCCCTGGGTCCCTACAAGGGCGGCCTGCGCTTCCACCCGTCGGTTTACCTGGGCATCATCAAGTTCCTCGGCTTCGAACAGATCTTCAAGAACTCCCTGACCGGACTGCCCATCGGCGGCGGCAAAGGCGGCAGCGACTTCGACCCCAAGGGCAAGAGCGACTCGGAAGTCATGCGCTTCTGTCAGAGCTTCATGACCGAACTGGCCCGGCACATCGGCGAACACACCGACGTACCCGCCGGTGACATCGGCGTCGGCGGGCGGGAGATCGGCTACCTCTTCGGTCAATACAAACGCATCACCAATCGCTACGAGTCCGGCGTCCTGACCGGCAAGGGACTCGACTGGGGCGGGTCGCTGGTCCGCACCGAAGCCACCGGCTATGGCACGGTCTTCTTCACCAAGGAGATGCTGGAAGTCCGAAAGGACAGCCTCGAGGGCAAGACCGTCGTGGTGTCCGGTTCGGGCAACGTGGCGATCTATGCGATCGAGAAGATCCACGAACTCGGCGGTAAGGCCGTCGCCTGCTCCGATTCCAACGGCATCATCTACCACGAGAAGGGCCTGGACCTCGACCTGGTCAGGCAACTGAAGGAAGTCGAGCGCCGTCGCATCAAGGAATACGCCGACAAGCACCCCGACGCGCACTACACCGAGAACGGCAACATCTGGGAGATCCCCTGCCAGGTGGCCCTGCCTTGCGCGACGCAGAACGAACTGACGGGCAACGACGCGCAGGCGCTGGTGAAAAACGGATGCATCGCCGTCGCCGAAGGGGCGAACATGCCCTGCACGCCGGAGGCGGTGGACGTGTTCATGGAAGCGGGCACGGCATATGGGCCGGGCAAGGCGGCCAACGCCGGCGGCGTTGCAACCAGCGCCCTGGAAATGCAGCAGAACGCCAGCCGCGACTCCTGGAGTTTCGAGTACACCGAACAGCGTTTGGCCGAAATCATGGAGAACATCCACCGCAACTGCCACGAGACCGCCGCGGAGTTCGGCCAGCCCGACAACTACGTCCTCGGCGCCAACGCGGCCGGCTTCCTCAAGGTCGCCCGGGCCATGAACGCCATGGGCGTGATCTGAGTCAATCCGACCGGCGAATCATCACGAGGCGCGACCCGCGTGGCCGCGCCTCGTTTTTTATCCTTCGCAGCAGATCGCGATCTGTTGCACCACGTCGGCGTAGAGCGTCAGGCCATGTTTGCTCACGTCGATTACTTTGACCATCGACGTCGCGGCGCTGTCGTCACCGGCAAACTGCTCAACCGTGTTTTCAAAAGCATCCACGTACTCGGTGTTCAACGTGCAATCGCGACTGTCGACGGCCAGGGCGGCGTAAAACGTGTTGCTTTCCACCAGGTCCTGGAAGAAGTGGGTGCCGTAGGACAATTCGGGAACGATGCCGACTTCATGCGAGGTGATTTCCACCAGCGCGGTCATGTTGTTGATTTCGGCGAAGCTGACGGGCACGCCCAGCGAGGGCGTGCTGGTGCCCCAGCGTCCGGGCCCGCAGAGCAGGACCGACCGCGGGCTGGGCGCTTCCAGGCATTGGTTGATCTGGCCGACCCGTCGCGCGACGTTGTATCGCTGGGCGTTGGAGGCGGCCACGTACGCCGCCGGATCCACCCAGACGACCAGGTCGACGGGAATGCGCACGCTGCCGCCCATGAAGTTGCCGCGGGTTTGAAAGAACAATCGTTCGACGGCTTGTGCCTCCGGCAGATCGACCCGCTGTTCGGCGCCGCGCGTCTGCAACGGCCGACATTGCACCAGGTTGATGCGCGCCCGGTCGGAGGCCTGGAAATTGACGGTGAACTCGATGTCCACGGGATAGTCGTAGGCTTTTTCCAGCGTTTTCAGGAGGCTGCGCGATAGATCCACGAAATCCGTCCTGGCCAGCAACGGCTCAAACGTCAGCAGCCAGGACTTGCGCGTCGCGCGGCCCTGCTCACGCATACGCTGCTCCAGCGCACGGTCGGGCACGGCATAGTGGTCGAGGTCCGGCACGATGCCGCGGTCGATCAACTCGCTTAACGCCACCGATCGCAGCGCATCGGCCTCGACATCCAGCACATCGACATCCCGCTGGGTATAACGACGCGCATCGCGCCCCTCGTAAGGCCGACGCAACGGCTGGTCCAGGGCCACGGTACATGGATAATCCCCCTCGACCCGATCGACGGCACGCGTTCCCAACCCCAGCACGAGGCGCAACATGCCCGCCTGCGGATCCATGTCCCGGCTCCACACGAACGTGTTGTAACTGACGCCCACCGCCGCGAGGTCGGGCATGTACAAATGGTCGCGATAACGCCCCGAGACCCGCTGCACGAGCAGGCCCATCGGCTCTTCGCGGCCGGCCAGGCCGCGCTGCCGACGATACGCCAGCGCATCGCGGTTCATCGTGCTGGCGAAGATCGTCCGCATCGCATTGGCCAGTTCCTCCAGACGGTGCTCCGGCGACCCCTGATTCACACAGAAACAGCTTTCATACTTGCCCGCGAAGGCGCCGCTGAACCCGTCCTCCAGAAGACTGCTCGATCGGACGATCAACGGATACTGCCCGAAATACTCGAGCATCTGCTGCAGGCCTTCAATCAGTTCGACCGGGAATTCGCCGGTGAGCATCTTTTCGCGAAGCTCCTCGGCCGCTTCGAAATACCCTTCCGGGGTCTTCTGCCGCATCAGCAGGTCCCACAGTTGATTGTGGACCACATACGAGTAGAAGACATCCGATCCGACGTAAAACGAGTCGTGTGGCTCGAGAATCGTCTGCCAGTCACGATCGCCATCCACGCGAAGAATCTTGCGGGCGAGCAACATGCCGACCGCCTTGCCCCCGATGAACCCGCTGCCGATCAGGCGCGACTTGATCCCCAGCAGGTCGGCCAGCGACAGGTACCGACGCGCCAGATCGAGAATGCGCTCATCCTGGCTGACCATGACGCTGCACAACCTGTTCACCGTGTCGGCGTAAAGGGCATGGCCCGGACCCTCCTGGTCGATGGCCTCGGCTTCGAGAAACAGGCGATCCCACGAGTCCAGATGACGCCGGGCGCTGTCGACCGTCTGCTGCTGCAGGTCGGACAACAGCGACGTGGCCTGGTAGCTGTTGGCAATGGGCGACAGGTCCTGCCCTTCCATCGCGTGCGGCAGGAACATCGTCGGCGAATGCCGCTGCCAGACCTTGAACGGGTGGACGTGCCGTCGTTCGCCGTGGCTGTAGACCCCGATCATCACCTGCGTGGTTTCGCGGATGCGCGCGATGGTGCGATACGAATGATGCGAGCGCAATACACCGAAGTAAGCGATCGTGTCCAGGCGATAAAGATAGGGACAGGTGACGCGGAAAAAGTTGCCGACCATCTGATCCGTCGCCCACGCGGACAACAGATCCGACAGACAATCGAACACGTAGAACGTTTCGCGGCCGTGTTCGGTAATGTGTCGGTAGACGCGCGTGGTGAACGACTCGAAACCTTCATGAGCGTCCAACTCGTGGCAGATCACCCCGTCCGCTTCGCGCAGCAGGGGTGGATGCTCGGCGAATCGGAAATACACCATCTTCCGGCCGTTGCGCTTTGAAGCCTGGACGTAGGGCGCGGTGAAATAGTGATAGTCCTCGATCGCATCGACGGTCCACACGACGTTGTCCCCGATCCGCAGATCGTCAAGGATCGCATCGAGCCCGGCCAGGCCGGTCGTCGCGCGGTGTTCATCAGGCATGGTCGTCATAGACACCCGTTTGAAAGCAGGGGGGTGGCTGCGGCGCCTATTCTGCCGGATTTGGCCATCGGAATCCATCGCCGCGGGTTGGCCGGGTGTCAACCGATGGGCTCGCGTGACGTGGCGGCAACGCAACGGCATCGCGGTGCCGCGGGCCCGGGTCGGTCATCGGGCGTAAGCAGGTCCGCGTGGCTCTGGCTCGAAGATTGTCGCTTTGGGTTAATGATATTGACGCACAGAGCACATCATCACACGCTTGGGTTATGCATAATTCGCCCGAGGGTGGATCTCAATGCGGGTGCTGAACCGGCTCAATGCTCCGCCTTATGAAGCGGGAGCCCGAACGACCCCGTCATGATGGCGCGGTTAACCCGAGGCACCTTGAAAGAGACTCGGGAACTCGCCTCGAGCCAGCTTATCATAGACCGAACGCCCCGGAAAAAGCCGGCGGAAAGACAGCAGTCAAAGGGAACAGGCATCGTGAAAGCAATCAGATTTGGAGTCGTCGGCATCGGTCGCTTTGGTACCGAGCATTGCCGCTATTTCACCCGGGACCCGAGCAGGTACGAACTGGTGGCGGTATGCGACACCGATCCGGAGCGGGTCAGGGCCGTGTCCGGGGAGTTCGGGGGGCAAGGCTGCACCGACTACCCGACATTCCTTGCCGCTGCGGACATGGAACTGGTGATTATCGCCACGCGTTCGCTGGATCACGCTCGACATGCCGAGCAGGCCCTGGCCGCGGGCAAGACCGTGCTGCTGCAGAAACCCATCGGCGTCACCGCGGCGGACTACGAGCTGTTGAAGCAACTCGACGCGGCCTATCCCGGCAAGCTCTACTTCTGCCACAACCATCGGTTCGAGCCGGCGTTCGGCAATGCCCGCGCGATCGTCGCCGAGGGGCTGCTCGGCGAGGTTCACGTGGTCAAGCTGTGCAAGCATCACGAGTTCATGCGCCGCAACGACTGGCAGATGCGGCTGGACTGCGGCGGCGGTCAGCTCAGCGTCTGGGGGCCGCACCTGCTCGACCAGGGGTTGCAGCTTCTGGGCGCACCCGTGCGGGAGATCTTCAGCTACCTGCGGCGCATCCTCACGCCGGGCGACGGCGACGATCATGTCACGATCACGCTCGTCGGCGAAAATGACGTGGCGGTGGAGATCGAGATCAGCAATTCGGTGGCATTGCCGGGACCGTATTGCACGATCTACGGCGACCGGGGAACGCTGATCTACGGTCAGGATCAGAAACAAATCCATCTCAAGTACCTCGCCCCGGAGTTCCGCTGGCCGGATGCGGTCGCCAGTGCGGGTGCCGCGGCAGGCAGACCCCTGAGCGCCGAGCGGGATCTGCCGTGGATCGAACAGACGCGCGACGTCACGCCGGCCACGGACATGTGGGCGCATGTTGAGATCGCGCTGGCCGAGCATCTTTACGATGCGCTGCGCAACGGCGTCCCGTTTCCCATCCGTAACGCCGACGCGCTGGAGGTGGTCCGGATCACCGGGGTCGTCAAGCAGCAGAACCGCCAGTTCGACTGGGTGCAGTGAGGTGGCTCCGGTGAAGCGAATCAGGATCGGCCAGATCGGCGTCAGCCACGAACACGCCGCGGCGAAGATGGCGAGCTTGCGCGCGATGTCCGACGTCTACGAGGTCGTGGGCGTGGTCGATGACCGCGACTCCTCCGCCGCCCGGTTCCCCAAGGCGGACATGTCGCCGTACGAGGGCCTGGCCTGGATGACCGAGGACCAATTGTTCGCCACGCCGGAGCTGGCGGCGGTCATGATCGAAACCGCGAACCTCGACCTGGTCCCCACCGCCCTGCGCTGCATGCAGCGCGGGCTGGCGATGCACATGGACAAGCCCGGCGGCGATGACCTTCGGCTTTTCGGCCAACTGCTCGATGGCTGCAAGGCCCGGCAACTGCCGTTCCAGATCGGCTACATGCTGCGCCACAACCCCGCCTTGCAGTGGTGCAAAAAGGCCATCGATCACGGCTGGCTGGGCGAGGTCTTCGAGTTGCAAGCCAATATGAGCCACGACTACGGCGGGGATGCGTATCCGCAATACCTGGCGAACTTCCCCGGCGGCATCATGTTCAACCTGGGCTGCCACCTGATCGACGTCGTCGTTTCGATGCTCGGCCGGCCGCACCGCGTCACCCCGTTCCTGACCTCCGCGCCCGGCTCGTCCGCCAACGCCATGAACAACGGCCTCGCGGTCCTGGAGTATCCGCACGCCCATGTCATGCTCCACGCGTGCAGCCGGGAAGTCGATGGCCTCAACCGCCGGCGTTTCAAGCTCTGCGGCACCCGGGGGTCGGCCGAACTGTGTCCGCTGGAACGCTTCGACGGCCAACCGCTGGCCCTGCGCCTGACCCTGAGCGAAAGCAACGACGAATACCCCACCGGCACGCATGCCATCGACTTCGGCGCGCAACACGATCGTTACCAGGACCAACTGCGGGAACTGGCCCGGGTCATCCATGACGAAATCGAGAATCCCTACACTTACGAACACGATTACCTGGTGCAGGAAGTTGTGCTTGCTGCTTCCGGGCACAGCCAATGGCGCAAATAATGGACTTCACCAACCGCACGGCGGTCATCACGGGCGCGGCCAATGGCATCGGTAAGGCCACCGCCTTGAGACTTGCCAAAGGCGGCGCCAAAGTTGCAATGCTGGATGTCGACTGCGCGAAGCTTGACGAGGTCGCGGGGATGATCCAGTCCGCGGGCGGGACCGCGCTGCCCCTGACCGTGGACATCACCCGAAGCGATGAAGTCAAGACTGCCGTCGCCACCGTTCTTGCGAGCTTTGACCGAATCGACATTCTCGTCAACAACGCCGGGGCCGGCTGGCATCAACGCACCGTCTTCCAGGAACAAACCGAGGATTCATGGACGCGCATTCTCGACCTGAATGTCCACGGCACCATGTTGGTCACCCACGGCGTCCTCGATGCCATGATCAAGCAGGACTACGGCCGGATCATCAACGTCGCCTCCATCGCCGCGAGCGTGGGTATCCCCAGGCTCGCGGTTTATTCGGCCAGCAAGGGGGCGATCGTGTCGTTCACGAAGGCGCTGGCGATGGAACTCGGATCGCACAACGTCACGGTGAACTGCGTTTCGCCGGGCATGATTGCCAATAGCGTTAAGCCGGCGGCGACGAGTGGAACGTTCCTGCAGCGCGAGGGCATGCCGGACGAAGTCGCCTGCGTCATTGCCTTCCTGGCGTCCGAAGATGCATCGTTCGTCACCGGTGCGGACTATCTCGTCGACGGCGGTCGCGTGCTCGGGCCCAGAGGAGTATGAGCATGAGTGCCTGGAAGGTTGCGATCGCCCGCGACACCGCGGTATCCCAGCTTGGCGGACATGGTTTGCACGTAGCGTTCAACGGCCTGCCGAACGTCGAGATGGTGGGTCTGTTCGATTCGGCGTCCAGCGATCTCAACGCCATCATGGCCGTGACCGGTGCCAGGCGACACTACCGCGACTACGTGCGGATGCTCGATGCAGAGAAGCCGGACATCGTCGTGCTCTGCTCGCGCCATCCGAACGATCATTTCGCGCAGATCGAGGCCGCGGCCAGGCGGGGCGTTCACATCTACTGCGAAAAACCGATGACCGTGAGTCTGGAAGAAGCCGACGCGATCCTCGAGTTGGTAAAGAAGAGCAACATCAAACTCTGCATGGCGCATCCGGCCCGTTACGACGCCGGCTTCCTGCAGATGAAACGGATGGTCGAAGCCGGCGAGATCGGTCGGCCGTTGACGATTCACGGCCGCGGCAAGTGCGACCATCGCGGCGGCGGCGAAGACCTGATGACCCTCGGCACGCACATCCTCGACCTGCAGACGTTCTTCTTCGGCGAGCCGCAATCCGTATGGGCCGAGGTGAAGCAGGACGGCAAACCCATCCGCCCGGGCGCCGCGTGCCAGACCGTCGAGCCGATCGGCCCGACCGCCGGCGACGAGGTCTTCGCCTGCTTCGGGTTTCCCGGCGGTGTGCGCGGCTTGTTCGAAAGCCGGCGCAGCCTGGTCGATCCCACGAAGCAGGACACGCCGATGGGCATCGCCGTCATCGGAACCGAAGGTACGCTGTCCATGCGCTTCGATGACATGAAAGACGCGGCCCTGCGGATCAGTCGCCGGCCCCTGCCTCCCGATGTCGCGGCCTGTTTCGAGCAGGTTGAGGTAACCGACGCGCGCTCCATCCCAGGCGCGGCGCCACTGGACGATACGCTGCGCGGATCACACGCGCCGCGGGCGCGGATGTTTCTCCAGAGCAACCGCTACGCCGTATGCGACCTCATGCAATCGATCGAGGACGATCGGCAGCCGGTTGCCAGCATGTCTATCGCCCGCCTGGCGCTGGAGATGATCTACGCCATCTACGCCTCACAACTCGCCGGCCGCGTTGTCTCGTTCCCCCTGACCGACCGCACTCATCCGCTTGCAAGCGGTTGACCCATGCACGCCATCCTCATCACCCACAACAA
>CAYYPN010000022.1:0-18228 GCA_964473545.1 uncultured Planctomycetaceae bacterium | reverse complement strand
GAGGTACTTGCCGGCCGGGGCGTCCTCGGCGATCGAGCCGGCCGGGGAGATGTGGTCGGTCGTCACCGAATCGCCCAGCACCGCCAGCACCCGCGCGCCCCGGATGGTCTGGATGTCCTCGACTTCCGCGGTCATCGACTGGAAGAACGGCGGATGCTGGATGTAGGTCGAATCGTCCTTCCACTCGTAAAGCTCGCCGCCGGTCACGTCGATCGCCCGCCACGGCTCGGGCCCTTCGTCGACGTCTTCGTATCGCCGGGCGAACTGCTCGGGCGACACGGCGGATTCGATGGTCTTGCGCACGTCGGCCGGGGCGGGCCACAGGTCCTTGAGGTAGACCGGCTTGCCGTCGGCGTCCCGACCGAGCGGCTCGCTGCTCAGGTCGATGTCGACCGTGCCGGCCAGGGCGTAGGCCACGACCAGCGGGGGCGAGGCGAGGTAGTTGGCGCGGCAGTGCGGGTTGACGCGGCCCTCGAAGTTGCGGTTGCCGCTGAGCACGCTCGCCACCACCAGGTCGCCCTCCTCCACCGCCGCGGCGATCTCGTCCGGCAGCGGCCCGGAGTTGCCGATGCACGTCGTGCAACCGTAGCCCACGAGGTTGAACCCGAGCTTGTCGAGATATTCGTTCAGCCCCGACTTGGCGTAGTAGTCCGTAACCACCCGGCTGCCGGGGGCGAGGCTGGTCTTGACCCACGGCTTGACGTCGAGCCCGCGCTCGACCGCCGCCTTGGCCAGCAACCCCGCGGCGAGCATCACCGACGGGTTGGACGTGTTGGTGCAACTGGTGATTGCGGCGATGACGACGCTGCCGTGCTTGAGCTTGAATGGCCGACCGTCGTATTCGGCATCGACACCCTCGATGCCGGGGTCGGCTTCGGCGGTGGCGACGGCGGCTTCGCTGGGGTCGGTCATCATGCCGCCCTCGCTGTTCCAACGCTCACCGGTCGAGTCGGATGAAGGGCTGGACTTGCCGAACGTCGTCGACAGGTCCTGTTCCCACTGGCTTTTCATGCCGGACAGGGCGATGCGATCCTGGGGGCGCTTGGGCCCGGCCAGCGAAGGTTCGACGTCGCCGAGATCCAGGTGCACGACACGCGAATACGTCGCCTTGGCCTCGTCGCTGCGCCACAGGCCCTGCGCCTTGCAGTAAGCCTCGACCAGCGCGATCGTGTCGTCGGACCTTCCGGTCAGGCGCATGTAATCGAGCGTGGCGTCGTCGACCGGGAAGAAGCCCATGGTCGCGCCGTATTCCGGGGCCATGTTGGCGATGGTCGCGCGGTCGGGCAGGCTCATCGACGCCAGGCCGTCGCCGTAAAACTCGACGAACTGCCCGACGACCCCGACCTCGCGCAGCTTCTGGGTCACGGTCAACACCAGGTCGGTCGCGGTGGCCCCGGGATTGAGTTCGCCTCGCAATTCGAAGCCCACCACCTTGGGCGTGAGCATGTAGATCGGTTGGCCGAGCATGACGGCCTCGGCTTCGATCCCGCCGACGCCCCAGCCGACCACGCCGAGTCCGTTGATCATCGTCGTGTGGCTGTCCGTGCCGACCAGCGAGTCGGGATAAGCCACCCCGTCACGCTGCAACACGACCTGCGCCAGGTATTCGAGGTTGACCTGGTGGACGATGCCCATGCCCGGCGGGACGACGGAGAAGTTGTCGAAGGCCTGCTGGCCCCACTTGAGAAACTCGTAACGTTCACGATTACGCTCGAACTCGCGCTCGAGGTTCTGTTCCATCACCCCCGCTTCGCCGAAGTAGTCGACCTGCACCGAGTGATCGATCACCAGGTCGCACGGCACCTGCGGGTTGATCTTCTTCGGGTCGCCGCCGAGTCGCTTCGCGCCGTCGCGCAGCGCGGCCAGATCGACCACCGCCGGCACGCCGGTGAAATCCTGCAACACCACCCGGCCCGGCATGAAGGGGATCTCCTTCGGGTCTTTCTGCGCGGCATCCCACCCGGCCAGCAGCTTCACGTGGTCGGCGGTGACGATGTAGTCGTCGCAATGCCGCAGCGCCGCCTCGAGCAGCACCTTGATCGATACCGGCAGCGTGTCGACGTGGCCGAGGCCGGCCTTCGTCAAGGCGTCGAGGCTGTAATACGTCACCTCGCCGGCGGGGGTTTTCAGCGTCTGCTTCGCGTTGAACTGGTCATTGCTCATTCGGTCATCGCCCTTTCATGCGGTTTTGGCCCCGGCGTCAAAAGCATCATATTCACCCCGGGACACCGGGCAAAACGCGCCGCCGATCGTTGACCCGCGCCACCACTTTCGTAGACTGCCCATGGGCCCGATGAGTTACGGAGCATGACATGAAGTATCGCACCCTCGGCAGCACCGGCTTACGCGTCTCGGTCGTCGGCGTCGGCACGTGGCAGTTCGGCGGAGAATGGGCCAAGGACTTCGAACAGCCCGAGGTCGACGCCATGTTCGCCCGGGCCGCCGAGCTTGGCATCAACCTCATCGATACCGCCGAATGCTACGGCGATCACACGTCCGAACGCCTCATCGGCGGGTGCGAGCTGGTCCGCGCCAACCGGGCCGACTGGATCATCGCCACCAAGTTCGGGCATAAGTTCCGCGGCCACATGGACCGCACCGAACCCCGCGAACCCGACGATGTCCGCCAGCAACTCGAAGCATCCCTCCAATCGCTGCAGACCGACTACATCGACGTCTACCAGTACCACTCCTGGCGCGACGAGGAGTTTTTCCGTGACGACGTGCTGGCCGTGCTCAACAAGGCGAAGGACGCCGGCAGGATTCGGCACATCGCCAACTCCATCGGCGCCAACACCAACGTCAAACAGGTCGGCGCCTCCAACGAGCGCGACATCGAGGCGATCCAGTTGATCTACAACCGGCTCGATCGCGCTCCGGAAGACTCGACGCTGCCGATCTGCATCGAGCAGGACCTGGGCGTGCTGGCGCGCGTGCCGCTGGCCAGCGGTTACCTCAGCGGCAAGTACACGCCCGACGACGCGGGCAAGTTTGCCGACAACGATGTGCGCGCCCGGCATGACGTCGACCACGTTCGCAAGCGCCTCGAAGAAGTCCAGCAGATCAAGCGCGACGAGGTGCCCGAAGGCACGGGCATGGCCGCGTGGGCCCTGGCGTGGTGCCTGAAGCATCCGGCGGTGACCTGCGTGATCCCCGGCTGCAAGAGCGTCGAACAGGTCGAATCCAACGCCGCCGCCTCGGACCTGGACGTGGTCGCCGACAATCATCCGCAGGCGGTTTGAGCCGGTCGCCAGAAGTCGGTAGCCCGTGGCCGACCGGTTGTTAAACACTGGCCACTGTCCACTGTTTCTGCGATACACTGCTCGCATGGCTGATCTGTTTGAACGTTGCGATGCGAATTCGATCCTGCGGCCGGCGGACCTGACGCCCAGCCGCGCGGACTTCGAGGTCGCGTGCCTGCTCAATCCCGGCGCATTCACCTGCCAGGGTCGCACGGGGCTGCTCATCCGTGTCGGCGAGCGCCCGCTGGTGGAGGAGGGTTGGATCAGCACGCCGATCCTCGACCCCGAGTCCGAAGGCGGCATGCGCATCCTGCGCGTCCGCACCGACGACCCGGACCTCGACATCGACGACCCGCGCCTGTTCACCTATCGCGGCACAACGTACCTGACCACGCTGTCGCACCTGCGACTGGCGTGGAGCGACGACGGCATCCACTTCAATGTCGACGATAAGCCCACGCTCATCGGCGAAGGCGGCCATGAATCGTTCGGCATCGAGGACTGCCGCGTCGAGTGGGTCGAGGATCAATACTGCCTGACCTATACGGCGGTGTCCCCCTTCGGCGTCGGGGTCGGCCTGCGCACGACGCGCGACTGGCGCTCGTTCGATCACCGCGGCATGATCCTCCACCCCCACAACAAGGACTGCGCCCTGTTCGGCTCGCGCATCGGGGGTGCATACCGCGCCCTGCATCGCCCGTCGGGCCTGGGCATCGGCGGCAACGACATCTGGCTCGCCTCGTCGCCGGACCTGCTGCATTGGGGTGCACATCACTGCATCGCCACCACGCGCCCCGGGCATTGGGATGCCAAACGCATTGGCGCCGGGGCTGCACCCATCCCGACCGATCGCGGCTGGCTGGCGGTCTACCACGGCGCGAATGACGACGATCGCTATTGCCTGGGCACGATGCTCCTCGATCGTGACGACCCCCGAAAGATGATCGGCCGATGCAACGACCCGGTCATGGAACCGATCGCCGACTACGAACAGACCGGCTTCTTCAGCAACGTCGTGTTCACCAACGGCCACGTCATCGACGGCGACCGCATCACCATGTACTACGGCGCCAGCGACGAGGTCATCTGCATGGCAACGGGGTCGATCGACGAATTGCTCACGACCGTTTGAAGTGCTTTTCCAGGTCGCGCAGGGTCAGCCGCACCGTCGTCGGCCGGCCGTGCGGGCAATTGCTCACGCGCTCGACGTCGTTCATGCGGCCCAGCAGCTCGGCCAGTTCGGTCTGGTCGAGTCGATCGCCGGCCTTGACCGCGGCCTTGCAACTCATCATGTCCAGCGTCTCGTGCAACGCCGCCTCTTCCGACGGGTTGAACTGCTCGTCGCCGGCCCGGTCCAGCAACTCCCGCATGAACGCGTCCGGCTCGACGTTACGCTCGAACAACAAACTCGCGAACGCATGCACGCCAATGGTGCTCGGTCCCATCGGCTCGGCCTCGATGCCCAAGCGCTCCAACAGCGGCTTGAGGCGTTCGAGCGTGTCGAAGTCCGCCTGCGAAGCAGGCACCGTCGCCGGGGTCAGCAGTCTCTGGCTTTGCAGGTGGCCTCGCTGTTCGATGCGATCGAGCAGAGACTGAAACATCATCCGTTCGTGCAGGGCGTGCTGGTCGATGATGACGATGCCCTGTTCGTCCTGCGTGACGATGTAGCTGTTATGAATCTGCAGAACCGAGCGAGTGGTCGGTTGCACGCCCGGAGTGAGGGAGGCGTCTGCCGGTGATGGCGAAGAAGCAGGCGCCTGCGAAGCATCCGCATCGGCATGCTGCGCCGCACCATCGATGCCCAGCTCCTGCTTGACCTGCTGGTAGACGAATCCCTTCTGGTTGGGATCCATCTTCTTGAAGTAATCGACGAACGCGTTGACGTCGGTCGTCGGTTGCGGCGACGCGCCCCATTCAACGGTGTCGTGCGGCTTGTGAAACCCGGCGCGCGGCGTCAGGTCCGCGCCCAGCAGCCGCTGACGCAGCACCGCCAGCACCTGACCGTGCACCGCGTTCGAGTCGACGAATCGAACCTCCGCCTTGGCCGGGTGCACGTTGACGTCGACCTGCGTCGGGTCGAGCGTGATGAACAACACGATCGTCGGCTGGCGGGTCGGCTCGATCAGCCCGCGGTAGGCCTCGCGGATGGCGTGGGCGACCTGGCGATCCCGCACCGGTCGATTGTTGACGTAGATGTACTGATGGCGCGCGGTGGCCCGGGCGATCGCGGGCAGCCCGGCCAGGCCCCACAAGCCGATGCCGCGCTCGTCGGATTCCAGCTCCAGCATCGCCTCGCGCAGCTCCTGGCCCAGCACGGCAAACGCGCGCTGGTCGGCGGTCTGGCCGCGCGGCACGTCGAGCACCACGCGTTCGTTGTGCCGCAGCTTGAATCCACGGTCCGGGTGGGCGATCGCAACGCGCTGCACCAGTTCATGGACGTGGCTGAACTCGGTCTGCACGCCACGCAGGAACTTGCGTCGGGCCGGCGTGTTGAAAAACAGGTTGCGCACCTCGACGACCGTCCCGACGGCGCAACCGACCGGCCGCGGGCTGCCCAGCTCATCGCCGGCCGCATCGATCGAGGCGCCCGCGTCGGCGTCGGCGGTGCGGCTGATCAGCTTCATGCGCGACACCGAGGCGATCGACGCCAGCGCCTCCCCGCGGAACCCCATCGTTGCGATCGCGGCCAGGTCCGCGGCCGCGGCGATCTTGCTGGTCGCATGCGGCGTCAGGGCCAGGGCCAGTTCCTCGGCGGCGATGCCCGCGCCGTCATCCGCGACGCGCACCCGTTCGCGGCCGCCTTCCTCGATGTCGATGTCGATGCGGGTCGCCCCGGCGTCCAGCGCGTTGTCGATCAGCTCACGCACCACCGAAGCCGGTCGTTCGATGACCTCCCCGGCGGCGATCTGGTTGACCAGCAGCGCACTCAGCGGACGGATGGGCATGCGAACATTGTAAGGGCGTGTCGCGGGCGGGGCGATGGGCAAAGCGGCCCCGGCCGCGCGGAGGCGCCGGCGGCGCGGGGCTCGATCCAGGGCATGCGATGGTCGTTCAATCGTCCCGGACGATTCGACTGCGATGACGCGGGCGCCGGGTCAACGCCAGGGCGCCGGCCACGCCCGCCCACAGCCCGAGCATTGTCGGCTCGGGGATCAGCATCGGCTCGGGCGCGTTGGGGTCGACGTTCGAACTCGACCCGCCCCCGCCGGATTGCCGACTGTCGCCGCGGAAGCCGGCCTGACCGAACAGGTCCGGCCGCTTCCACCAGGCCCGGCCCTGCGGCTCGGGTTCGAGGCTGGGCCAGTCGCCCGGCTGGTAGTAGAGCACCTGCACGACGGTCGTCCACGCCATGCGGTCGAAGGTCAGTCGCGTGTTGTCGCCGTGTTCGAGCAGTTCGCCGAGCGAGGCCTTGCCCAGGTCCGGCGCCTCGTAGAGCCAGCGCAACGGATCGCGCGACTCGGTGGTGCCCGAGGTGAGGTTGTTGTTGTGGTCGATGATCATGCGCTCGACGCTGTGCCCGCTCATCCACGCGCTGCGTGACGAGGAGGGTGCGTCGGCCCCGCGCTGGGTCCAGTTCAGGTCGACGCCCGCCCGCAGGCTCGTCGCCGTGCCGGCGACCATCGCGCAGACGGTGAGGGTCAGGATGTGTTGCCGTGTGAACATGCAAACGAATCATCCGATTCAAACTTGACGGTGGCAACGAATCCGTCGCTTTGGACTGATTTGGGGGTGGGTCTGTAACGGCTGGCGCGGTTGGATGGGCGTCGGCGGGGATGCTGCGCGGCCGGCGGGCGGATATCATGGCCCGCATGACCGAGTCAAAGCCCATCACCGCGATGTTCCCCGGCACGTTCGATCCGCTGACCAACGGCCATCTGGACCTGATCCGCCGCGCGCGGACGATGTTCGATCGCCTGATCATCGCGGTCGGCACCAACCCGGAAAAACGCGAGCTGTTCACCCCCGAGGAACGCCTGGACATGATCCGCCAGGTCCTCACCGCCGACGGCCTCGACGTCGAGGTCCATCGTTACTCCGGGCTGACCGTCGACTATGCCCGTGAATGCGGCGCGACCGTCATCATCCGAGGCATCCGCAACCACACCGACCTCGACTTCGAGTTCCAGCTCGCACTGACCAACCGCGCGGTCGCCGACGTCGAAACCGTCTTCGTCATGACCAGCGAACAGCACGGCTTCACCAGCAGCACGCTCATCAAACAGATCGCCGCCAGCGGGCGCATCGACCACCTGTATCGCCTGCTGCCCGAACCGATCGTGGACCAGATCAAAAGCAAGCTCGACAACGATCGCCATTCGCTGGAGTCGCTGGCCCGGGACGCGCACAAGGACTGACCCAAGCCCCACGCCTCACGCCGCAAGCCTTCCCATGGATTACCGCGTTATCAGCATCGGCACGCTCAGTCAGCATCCGCTGTGGTCGGGGCCGCAGACCGCTCGCACGCCGCACGCCACGACGACGCTGGTGCGCAGCGACAAGCGTGTGATTCTCGTTGACCCGTCGTTGCCGGCCGAGATTCTCGAAAGCCGCTGCCGCGAACGCGCGGGCATCGGGTTCGATGCGGTCACCGACGTGTTCCTCACGAGCTTTCGACCGGCCCACCGCCGCGCGCTGCCCGGGCTGACCCACGCCAGGTGGTGGATCAACGCCACGGAGCGCGAGACGATCGGCCGGGCCCTGATCGGCGAGCTTGAACAGGTCGACGCCAACGACGCCGAGACCGAGCAGATGCTCAAGACCGACATCGCGCTGCTGCAGCGCTGCGAAGAGGCGCCCGACGCGCTGGCCGAGCATGTCGACCTGTTCCCGCTGCCCGGTTACACGCCGGGCACATGCGGCCTGCTGCTGGCGCTGCCGGGGGCGACGGTGGTGATCGCCGGCGATGCCGTGGTGACCGTCGAACACCTCGAACGGGGCCAGGTCCTGGCCGGGGCGTACGACCTCGAACAGGCCCGCCGGAGCCTCGTCGAGGTCATCGAGATCGCCGACTGGATCGTGCCCGGCCACGACAACCTCACGCCCAACCTCACCCGCAGCGCGTTCGGCGCTTTTCAGACGTAGCATGGTCGCCATGCACCGGTGGCGCGAACTGCTCCAACACGAACGCCTCATCGAAGCGGCGGCCGCATGTCCTGATCTGGCCGACCCGGCCGCCATCGCACGCCTGCGGAAAAAGGCTGACGCCGACCTGGTGCGTACAGCGATCGACCTGGTCATCGCGCGGCGCAAGGCGGTCGGCAAACTGGCCCATGCCGATCAACTCCTGGCCGACACCCAGGCCGTGGAACAGGCCACCAGTCACACCGTCGCCCGCCACAAAGCGGCACGCTTCGCGCAGGTCGCGCCTCATCGCATCGTCGACCTCTGCTGCGGTGTCGGCGGGGATGCGATGGCGCTGGCGGCGGTCGCGCCGGTGTGGCTGGTCGATCACGCGCCCGGCCGCGCCTGGTGCGCCCGGCACAACGTTCGCCTGGTCACGGGTTGCGATGCGCCTGCCGCCGCGACGGAGGTGGCCGACCTTGATCTGCACGATCAGGTGTTTCACATCGACCCCTCGCGCCGGGATGCGCGCGGCCGCCTGCACCACTGGGCCGACTACCAGCCCGGCCCCGATACCATCGCGCCGTTGCTCGAACGCAACCCGACCGGCGCGATCAAGCTCGGCCCCGGCGTGGATGCCGACGTCCTGCCCGAAGGTGAGGTTGAGTTCATCAGTGAAGCCGGCACACTGGTGCAGGCCGTCCTCTGGACCGGCGACCTCGCCGCACACGAACGCACCGCCACGGTCCTCACGCCGGGGCAAAGCGAAGCGCCGCACCGGGTGCTCCACGGCGCCCCCGCCTTCCCCCCCATCACCACCGCCGCGCGTTACCTCTTCGCCATCGACCCGGCCGTCGAACGGTCCGGCCTGCTCGGCAACCTCTGCGATGAGCAACGCGCGGCGATGATCCACCCGGCGCTGGGCCTGATGACATCCGATCGCCGGCTCGACGATCCGTTCCTCACGCCGTTCGAGTTGATCGAACAGATGCCCTGGCGACGCCGGAAGGTGCGCGACTGGCTGAGTGAACACGACGGCGGGATCGTCGAGGTCAAAACCCGCGACAAGGCCGTCGACCCCGATCGCGCGCAGGCCGACCTGCGCGGCAACGGTTCGACCATTTACACGCTGTTCATCCTTCGCTTCGAGCAGGAGGTCCGCACGCTCATCACCCGTCGCCTGAGCGCGCGGCGAAGTCGGCCCGGCCACGCGCGCACATCCCCGCCCGGGTAACCCGGGGCCGGCGGCGTGTGTTCCAGCAGGGATTCGTGCACTTGTGACGGACTGGTCTGGAGCGTGTCGGTGTTCATCCCGGCCATGATACGGTTCGGGCCCCCGGTTAAAGTACACTAAGGGTCAGCGATGACACTCAGCGGCAAGATGGCGGTGAACCTGGGGTTGCTGACGCTGGCGGCGGTGCTGCTGGGGGCGGGGACCATCGCGGTGCTCAGTCGACTGCACGATCGCGTCGATGCCATGGCCGCGCGGCGGGCGGCGTGGATCGACGTCTACCGCGCTTACGTGACCGACGTCGGCACGCCGATCCTCATGGCGCGGCGGGCGGTGGAGCAGCAACCGGTCGATGCCGCGGCGGCCGGCCGTCAGCTTCGCGACGCGGCGACCGGGTTGTCGCGCATCGCGTTGCCCGACGATCCGCCGCCGGCGGTGACCGACGCCTTCGACGCCGGTCGCGACGCCCTGCGCCGGGCCGAGGATCGCCTGCGTCGTGCAACGGCCGGGCAGGATGAACTGGACGTCGAAGCGTTGCGCCACGAGCTCGACAGCGTGCGGGGCGTGGCGGCGCATCTGACCGGGGAGATTCGCGCCAGCTTCGATGCGATCGATCGGGCCGTCGCCCGGCAGACCCGCAACGCGGCGTGGGGCGTGGCGGGGCTGGCCGCGGTCGTCGTGTTCGGATCGATCGTCATCAGCCTCTGGCAATACCGCAGCGTCATGCGGCCGATCCGTCATGTGACCGACGGTGTGCGGCGCGTGGCGGCGGGCCGTTTCGACCAGCGTCTCGACGCGTCGGGCAACGACGAGCTGGCCCGGCTGGCGCGGGACTTCAACCAGATGGCTGAACAACTCGAAACGCTGTACCGCGACCTGGAGCAGCGCGTGCGCGACACCAGCCGGGATCTTGTGCGGGCCGAGCGGTTGGCGAGCGTGGGTTATCTGGCGGCGGGGGTGGCGCACGAGATCAATAATCCGCTGGGCATCATCGCCGGCCGGGCGGAACTGGCGCTGCACAAGCTCGACGATGTGCCCGAGCACGACGATCAACGCCGCGTGTTGCGGATCATCTGTGACGAGGCGTTTCGGTGTAAGGCGATCACGGAGAAACTGCTGAGCCTGTCGCGGGGTTCGGATGAATCGCGGCAGGCGGTCGATCTGGCGCAGGTCGCGCGCGAGGTCGCGGAGATGATCGGACAGTTGCCGCGGTTCGGCGATCGAGAGGTTGCCGTGCGCGCCTCGGATGAGGTGACCGTTGACGCCAGCGAAGCGCAGATGAAGCAGGTGATTTTGAACCTGGCGATCAACGCGCTGGACGCCACGGCGACGGGCGACGGGCGCGTCGGCATCGACGTCAGTCGCAGCGCCGATCACGTGGTGGTGCGGGTCACGGATAACGGGCGCGGCATGGACGAGCAGACAATCGGGCGCGTGTTCGAGCCGTTCTTCACCGCCCGCCGCGGCGCGGCCGCCCCCGGCACGGGCCTGGGCCTGAGCATCTGCCACGCGATCGTCACCGACCACGGCGGGACGATCCACGCGACCAGCCCCGGCCCCGAGAAAGGCAGTACATTCACCGTCGAACTGCCGGCGGTGCGAGCTTAACCGCCAAGATCGCGGAGACCGCAGAGATGATCGCGATGTTTGCTCTACCTTTTTGGCGTTCTGTTTTCTGCTTTTCCGCGGTTAATCTGTTGATGAGGTGAGCCATGCGAATTGAACCGGATCATCCGCAGCGTGACGTGTTGGTTGTCGAGGACGAGCCGCGCATGGGTCAGATGCTCGGCGAAGCGCTGGTCGAGCTGGGCTACCGCGCCACGGTCGTCACGACCGGCGAAGAGGCGATGCGCTTGATGGAACGTCAGCCGATGGCCATCTGCATCATGGACCTGAACCTGCCGGGCATGAGCGGGTTGGCATGCCTGGAGCGCATCCGCGACAAGTGGCCCGACACCGCGGCGATCATTCTGACCGGGTTCGGCGACCTCGATGCGGCCAAGCGGGCGATCCACCTCGACGTCGTCGAGTTTCTCACCAAACCGGCTCATCTGGGCGACCTCGACCAGGCGCTCAGCCGGGCCGAGCAACGACTGCATGAGCGCGACATGGAACAGTTGCGCGAGCGTCTGGCGGCGAAGAACCCCGATGCGGTCGACGATACGACGGGAAATGAAGTCGCGGCGCGTGATGATGTTGAAGATCGGCCGACGACGTTGCGCGAGCTGGAGCGCAAGGCGATCCTCGATTCACTGGCCCGCCACGACGGCAACCGCGAGAAAACGGCTGAAGAGCTGGCCATCAGCGTGCGCACGTTGTACTACCGGTTGAAGGAATACCAGGCCGAGGGTTACCTGTAACCACTCCAGAAATCGCCACCCTGGCCGGGCTGGTCGTCGCCGAGTTCGGTCTGCCAGCGGCGCAGTTCGTGGCGCAGGCGTTCGAGCACATCGGCGTGCGCCGGTGCATCGGCGAGGTTGTTCAACTCGTGCGGGTCGTCATGCAGGTCGAACAGTTGCGTGTGGCGGTCGTGGCCGACGACGTACTCGATGAGCTTGTAGCGGTCGTCGCGCACGGCGCGCTGGCACGTCATGAACGCCAGCGGCAGGACGTTCGGCCCTGACGCCGCGGTGTCATCAAGGATCGGTTGCAGTGACCGGCCTTCCACCGTGTCCGGCGTGTCGAGGCCGGCCAGGTCGCAAAGCGTGCGGTAAATGTCGATGAGGCAGCACAATTGGTCGCGGCGTTCGCCTCGCGGCACGCCGGGCCCGGCGAACAGCAGCGGCACGCGCACCGAATGTTCATACAGGTTCTGCTTGCCCATCAGCCCGTGCTGGCCGACGGACAGGCCGTTGTCACCGGCGAAGACGAGGATCGTGTTGTCGAGTTGACCGGTGGTTTCGAGGGCGGTGACGATGCGGCCGATCGCTTCGTCGATGTGGCTGATCATGGCGTAGTAATCGCGCAGGTGCTCGCGGACCTCGTCTTCGGTACGGGGATGGGCGGCGAGGTTTTCATCGCGTTGACCGGGGCCCATCGCGCCGTTGTCGAACGGGTGCTCCGGCATGAAATTCGGCGGCAGCTCGATCGAATCCGGCGGATACATCTCGAGGAACCGTTCGGGCATCACGCGCGGATCGTGCGGCGCCATGAACGAGACGTAATTGAACCACGGGCGATCGCCCTCGTACCCGCGAATGCGATCGATTACCGCATCGGCAAACAGGTCCGTCGAGTGGTAGCCGGCGTGGACGTGGTCGGTGTGAAACCAGCGGAGTCGCTTGCCGCTGAACGCGTCAACGCATCGTGGCACGTTGTTGTCGTACTCACCCGTCGGATCGTAGTTACAGGCCGGCACGTTCCAGTGGTCATTCATTCCGCCGAAGAAGATTTCCGCGCCGTCGCCGAAGGCGCGGTTGAAGGCCTGGGTGCCGTTGTGCCACTTGCCGCATCCCCACGTGTCGTAGCCGCGGGCGGCGAGGTGTTCGCCGAGCATGACGTGATCGGGATCGATGGTCTGGCCCTGCCGATGAATGTGGTAGAGGCTGCGTCCGGTGTGGAGCATGGCGCGGCTGGGCATGCAGACGGCGCCGCTGGACCCGCCCATGATGTGGGCGCGGGTGAACGCCGTGCCGCGCGCCGCCAGGGCGTCGAGGTTGGGCGTATGAATCGCCGGGTTACCCATCGCCGCGATCGTGTCGAAGCGCTGGTCGTCGGTGAACAACAAAAGGAGGTTGGGGGCTGAAGGCATGTACTACTCGAAATCAATTGCTTCAACGAGTCGGGGTAAATCAGCACGAACGACCTGCCACACGATGCGGTAATCCACCCCGCCGTAATCGTGAACAAGCAAATTACGCATGGCAATGATCTGCCGCCACGGCACTTGGGCATACCTGTCCCGGGCTTCATCGGTAAGTCGTGAGGCGGCTTCGCCAATGATCTGTACGAGATGCGTGACGGCCAGGTGCAGCGTGTCATCAGCCATGAATGCGTCGACGTCCACACTGTCGGTCTTGGCAATCGCAGCCTCAGCGTGTTCGACAATATCCCGCAGTCGTTGTGCGTCATCACGCGGCATAGAGCGGCTCCGCCTGCCGCAGCACGCGATCGCGGATGCGGTGGTTGATGAAAGCCGGTGTGATCAGATCGACGCGCCTGCCACCAAGGATGGATGACAGTTCATCACGCATGTCGATAAAGGCCAACCCCGGCACATGCCCCGGTTCGAATTCCACGAGCACGTCAACATCGCTGTCGGGCGTGAAATCATCGCGCAACACAGAGCCGAACAACGCCAGCTTGCGGATGTGGTGCTTGCGGCAGAACGCGTCGATGCGATCCTGCGGGATGTCAATCCGAGTACGGGTCATGTTGTCATTGTAACCCCGGGGGAGGCGGCCGGCTTACAACCCCAGCGCCGACGCCATGGCGGCGCCCATGTCGGCGGGGCTGTCGGCGACGGTGACGCCGGCGGCCTGGAGGGCGGCGATCTTGTCCTCGGCCTTGCCGCTGCCGCGGGAGATGATCGCGCCGGCGTGGCCCATGCGTTTGCCCGGCGGTGCGGTGCGGCCGGCGATGAAACCGGCGACCGGCTTGCTCCCGTGCGCGCGGATGTAGTCGGCGGCGCGTTCCTCGTCGTCGCCCCCGATCTCGCCGATCACCAGCATGCCGTCGGTCTGGTCGTCGGCTTCGAACAGTTCGAGCATCTCGATGAAGTTGTCGCCCTTGACCGGGTCGCCGCCGATTCCGACGCAGGTGCTCTGGCCGATGTCGCGCTGGGAGGTCTGCCAGACGGCTTCGTAGGTCAGGGTGCCGGAGCGGCTGATGATGCCGATGGCCTTGCCGGTCTTGGCCTCGGCGGCGGGCAGGTGGATGTAACCGGGCATGATCCCGATCTTGCAGCCTGTGCCGTCGTTGCCGGCCTCTTTGTTGCCGGGGGTGATGATGCCGGGGCAGTTCGGGCCGATCAGGTGAGTCTGGGGATATTGCGCCAGGGCGTGTTTGACCCGGACCATGTCCTGGACGGGGATGCCTTCGGTGATGGCGACGATGACACGGATGCCGGCGTCGGCGGCTTCAGCGATGGCGTCGGCGGCGAAGGCCGGGGGCACGAAAATCATCGACGCGTCGGCGCCGGTGGCGGCGACGGCCTCGGGGCAGGTGTTGAAGATCGGCAGCCCGTTCGCGTCGGTCTGTCCGCCCTTGTCGGGCACGACGCCGCCGACCATCTTCGTGCCGTATTCCAGGCACATCCGGGTGTGAAACGCCCCGGCCGAGCCGGTGATGCCCTGGCAGAGAACCTTCGTGTTGGCGTCGACAAGAATGCTCATGTGTGGCGTAGCTTAGCCGTGCGGTCCCCGTCCGACAACGCGGCGTTGTCCCCGGGGGCGGGCGGGCGCCGGCAAATTCGGGTGACCGCCGCCTTCACGGCTCGGTGCTCATCACGAAGTCGGCGATGTAATGCAGCAGCAGGTCTCGGTTGTCGGTTGAACGCAACGCCCCGAACAGCGGAAACAGATGCCCGTCCAGCTTGCCCAGCGAGCGGACATCGACGAAGAAATGCGGCTCATCCCGGACCTCGGCGATCTTCAACTCGAGGCTGACCGGTTCGCCCCGATAGCGACGAATGATCGTGAATGCCGCATACCCATAATGATCCTCCTCCTCGCAAGAACCGTAGCTGTAGGCGATGTTCGCGCCTTTGAGCGCCGCCTTCATCCAGCGGGCCTCGTCGCAGACGACGTCGAGCGTGTGCGTCGGAGCGTGTCGCTTGGTGTCGATGATCAGCTTCAGGTCGTGAATCGGATCGGGGTCGCCGCTTTTCATGGTACCGCCTTTGGTATCGGGGGTCGTGTGCGCGAACGGGTCATGATACGCTGGTCGGTCGTTGGTGTGCACGCCTCGTCGTCCGGGGCCTAAAGTGTGGGACAAGCCGGCTGGCGTCCACCGGCCGACCGACATCCGAAGCCCGCGTCCGTGTACGGAGATCATCATGACCACTACCTCCCCGGGCCGTCGTATTCAGTTCATCGACACGTCGCTGCGAGACGGGCACCAGTCGCTGCTGGCGACGCGGATGAGCACCGAGCAGTGCATGCGCGTGCTGCCGCTGCTGCGCGAAAGCGGCTACAGCATCCTCGAACTCTGGGGCGGGGCGACGCTCGACGCGGCCATGCGCTTCACCGGCGACGACCCGTTCGAGCGGCTGGACCGCTTCCGCGAGGCGCTGGGCGGTCGCATCGCCATCCGCAGCCTCTGCCGCGGCCAGAACCTGTTCGGCTACAGCCCCTATCCCGACAACGTCGTCGTGGAATTTCTCAAGGAGGCGGTGCGCAGCGGCAACGACCGCGTCCGCATCTTCGACGCCCTGAACGACCCGCGCAACCTGACCACCGCGATCATGGCGACCAAGACGTTCAACGGCCACGCCGAGGCCGCCATCAGCTACACCACCAGCCCCGTGCACGACCGCGACCACTTCGTGCGCTTCGCCGCTCGCGCCATGGATGCGGGCGCCGACTCCCTGGCGATTAAGGATATGGCCGGCCTGCTGCATCCGGCCGACTGCTTCGAACTCGTCCACGCGCTGCGCGAACAATTCCCCAAGACCCCCATCACCCTCCATTCGCACAACACCAACGGCCTGGCCAACGCGACCTACATCGCGGGCATGCTCGCCGGCGTGGACTACCTCGACACCGCCCACGGTCCGATGGCCGGCGCCAGCGCCCAGCCGCCCGTGGAGCTCATGCGTTTCGTTGCCGAACACCTGGGTTACGAGCACAACCTTGTCACGGACCGGTTCGGCAAGATCGACGAGGCGTTGCGCGGTATTCGCGGCGAACTCAACGACGCGGACAAGGATCCCGAACACATGGGCCGACCCTGGCCCGATCAACCCGACCACACGATGCGCCAGCGCATCGAGCAGGCCTGCAAACTCATCGCCAGCGAACAGCGCGACAAGTGTGACCAGGCCATCGCCATCCTTGAAGATCAACTCATGGTCGAGCAGGGCTATCCGCCGGTCGACCGTGCCCAGCTTGAATCGCAGATTCCCGGCGGCATGCTCTCCAACCTGCACAAGCAACTCAAGGACCAGGACAAGCTGGACCTGCTGCCGGAGATTCTCAAGGAGGTCCCGCGCGTCCGCGCTGAGGCCGGCTATCCCCCGCTGGTCACCCCGTCCAGCCAGATCGTCGGCACGCAGGCGTCGTTCAACGTCGCCACCGGCAAGCGGTACGGCATGATGAGCAACGAGTTCCGCAACCTCGTCACCGGCAAGTACGGCCGCCCGCCGGGCAAGGTCGACCCCGAACTGCTCCAGACCGCTGCGCCCGACGGCCAGGTCTACGACCGCCGCCCCGGTGATTACGTCGACGACATCGACCTCGAAGGGGTCTACCGCGAACACAACGACCTCATCCGTTCGCACCGCGACCTGTTGTTGCTGTTGCTGTTCCCCGGCCCGGCCAAGACGTTCCTTGCCCAGCGCGAAGGTGTACCGGCCGGTTGATCGGCGCGGGTTTCACATCCCGTGCATCCGGCACTTGCCCGTGCCGCGGCAGACTTCGCATTCGTCGGCTTCGCCTTCGACGTGACTCAGGCAATGCGTGATGCGGTCGTGCATCACCGCCGCCATCTGCGCGTGCAGGCCCAGGGGCGCGGTCACCAGCCACTTCACCCCCGGATGCTTCTCCGCCGCCCCGGCGACGAGGTTGGGGATGTCCTGGTTCCAGTGACGACCCGGCAGCAGAAAATACGGATGCACCACCACCATCGCCGCCCCGCGCTCGACGCAACGATCGAACGCCGCGGGTATCGAAGGCTCGGCCAGTTCCATGTGCGCCGGCTCGACGATCGGCCAGTCGGTCGCGGCGCGGAACTGTTTGACGACCTCGAGCAGCATGTCATTGGATTCGGCCCGCCGCGAGCCGTGGTCGACAATGACGATGCCGGTGGTTTTCGGGTCGTGGTTAACCATGACCGCATCGTATAGCGGGGGTTTGCGACGGACCATGGGCCTGCAGGCGAAGAGGCAACGCTGCGGCGGGGCGTCCGCCGTCATCGGTTATCGGGCGACGCCCGGCCTTTCATCAGTTGATTCGGATGAACGGATGGAATAAAGTTGGGGGTAAACCACGCTCACCGGATGCCTGTGATGACTTCGACCCCTGACAGCGCGACCGTGGCCACGCCCCCGGCGAACGCCGAACCCGCCCCGACCGGCGCCGCGGCGCTCGATGCGATCGACCGGTTCGCCGATCGTCACCTCGGGCCCGACGCCGAGGAAGTGCGGGTCATGCTTAACGCCATCGGGTTCGAGTCGATCGATGCGCTGATCGACCGGACCGTGCCCGACGACATTCGCCTGCGCCAGCCGATGCGTCTGGCCGGCCTGCCGGATGCGGGATTGAGTGAAGGCGACGCGTTGCGCCGGCTCGAATCGATCGCCCTGCGCAACCAGATGCATCGCAACTACATCGGCACCGGGTACTACAACACCGACACCCCCGCGGTCATTCGCCGCAACATCCTCGAAAACCCCGGCTGGTACACGCAGTACACCCCGTATCAGGCGGAGATCGCCCAGGGCCGGCTCGAACTGCTGCTGAACTTCCAGACGATGGTCAGCGACCTGACCGGCATGGCGGTCGCCAACGCGTCGCTGCGCGACGAAGCGACCGCCGC
>CAYYPN010000021.1:510-18593 GCA_964473545.1 uncultured Planctomycetaceae bacterium | reverse complement strand
TTATTGGCCAAGGTAGGTATATCGCCCCATGACCCTTCAGCGCACCCCGTTCCACAAGTATCACCAGAAGCACGACGGCAAGCTCGTCGATTTCGCCGGGTGGGAGATGCCCATCCACTTCGGCTCGATCATCGACGAGGTCGAACAGGTGCGTCAGCGCGCCGGCATCTTCGACGTCTCCCACATGGGCCGCATCCACTTCAAGGGGCGCCACGCGCGGCGGTTCCTCGAGCGCGTCCTCACCCGCAAGATCAGCGACATGAAGGAAAAGACCTGTCGCTACAGCCTGATCTGCAACGAGTCGGGCGGCGTGCTGGACGACGTACTCATCTACCGCTTCGAAGACTATTGGCTGCTGGTGGTCAACGCATCGAATCGCGCGAAGCTGCTCGAACATTTTGAGGCCGTCAAGGGCGACCTTGCGGTGAAGATCGACGACCAGACCGAGAAGACGGCGATGGTCGCGGTGCAGGGCCCGGGCGTGATGGACTTCGTCTCCAGCTTCAGCAAGGAGATCCCCACGCTCAGCAAGTATCACTTCACGGTGAAGAACCTGCTGATTCTCAAGCTCGTGGTCAGCCGCACCGGCTACACCGGCGAGGACGGGATCGAGATCATCCTTCCCGCCGGGGCGGTGGACATGGCGATGAAGCTGCTGTTCAAGGACGACCCGGAAGGCGAGAAGAAGGTCGCGCCGTGTGGCCTGGGGGCGCGTGACGTGCTGCGTCTCGAAGCGGGCATGCCGCTGTACGGCCACGAACTGACCGAGGAGATCGATCCGCTGAGCGCGGGGTTGAACTTCGGCGTGTCGCTGGACAAGCACGAGGATGACACCTGGGGTGAGGCGGAGAAGTTCATCGGCCAGGAGGCGCTGGAGAGGATCGCCGCCGAGGGCCCGGCGCGCAAGCTCGTCGGCTTGAAGCTCGATGGCCGCCGCACGCCGCGCCAGCACATGAAGGTCCTCGTCGGCGGCAACGAAGTCGGCCACGTCACCAGCGGCGCGCTCAGCCCCACGCTGGGCCATCCCATCGCGATGGCCTACGTCGATGCAGCCCACACCGACCCCGGCACAACCGTCCAACTCGACTTCGGCCGCCAGCAGGTCGACGCCGAGGTGGTGAAGCCGCCGTTTTACAAGGCGAAGTAGCCTGTGGAGCGACGCGGCATAGCCGCGTCGCTAAGTGGATATCAGGCTGGTATCACCCCGGCACGATGACGCGGAGGGTCTGGGGTTCGACGCTGACGTGGACCGGTGTGTAACCCGCCGGGTCGCCGTCGATCTGGATAGGAGCCGAGGCGTCGGGGTCGGCACTTCGCAGGGTGACGTTGCGGGCCGTGCCGTGTTGGACGTCGGAAAGGTTCAGATGTTTGCCGCCGACGGCAAGGGCGGTGACGTACCGCGCCATCGCCGCCAGGCCGGGCTTTTCGAACACGACCCAATCGAGCAGCCCGTCGTCGCAGGCGGCGCCGTTGACGAACTTCAACCGACAGGCGTATTGCGGGATGTTGAACACCAGGGCGTGCGACCCCCGGAAGGTTTGGCCGTCCACGTCCAACTCAACCGGCGGGTAGTCGTAACCGGTCACGGCGTCGAACACCGGCCGCACGTAGCTGATGCGGGTGACCCGGCGGAGGTCGGTGCCACTACTGACCCGCCAACGGGCCACGCGGCGCACCACGTCGGCGTCGAGCCCGGCACTGCCCATGATGGCGAACAGGCGATCCCCGGCCCGGCCGAGGTCGATCGCCTGCTGGCGACCGCGCAGCACGGCGTCGGCGACCTGTTCGACCTTGCGGTAGCCGAACTGTCGGGCGAACAGGTTCTCGTTGCCGATCGGCATCATGGCGATGGGGATGTCGCGGGTTTCGTTGACCACGTCGCCAACCGTGCCGTCGCCCCCGGCGGCGATGACGCAGCGGCAACGGTTCGCCCAGTCCGGATCGCGCAGCACAACGGTCCGCTCGGTCGGGTCCCAGAGGATGCGGGTATCGAGCCCGCGCCGATGCAAGGCGGCGTCGAGCGCCGCGACGACCTGGCGGTTCCGGCCCGACCCGCTGTAGGGGTTGGCGACGATGGCGGTCCACGACGCACCGGCCCGGGGCGGTTGCCGAACCACATGCCGACCCGTCATGGCCAGGGTGCTGGTCACGTCATGCCACCTGCTGCGAGTGTGCGAGCGATTGAAAAGCCGCAACAGCAGACCCCACCGGCGGCGGCGTGTCAAGCGATCGCCCGCGCTCGCCGTCGCCGGCATCGGTTACCATGATGCACGCCGCGTCGCACCCTCGCAGGGGCATGAACACATGCGCATCAGCGTTGTCGATCCGATCGACCGGGCCTTCGGGCACATGTCACAGGTCTGCTTCAAGCCGTTTCACCCGGGCAAATGGTTCGCCCTGGGTTTTACCGCGTGGCTGGCCGGTCTCGGCGAAGCCGCCGGCGGCGTCCACTTCCAGTTCCCCAATTTCGGCGGGAGCGGCGGGCCGTCGCCTTTCGACGCGATCGGCCGATGGATTGAAGCTCACCTGACGCTGTTCCTGGTCCTTGCCGGCGTGCTGTTCGTCGTCGGCGTCGCGGCGTGGATGCTGATGCTCTGGTTGAGCAGCCGCGGCAAGTTCATGTTCATCGACAACATCATTCACAACCGCGCCGCGATCGGTCAGCCCTGGTCGACGTTCGCCCGGGTGGGCAATCAACTGTTCATCCTGCGCCTGCTGGTGGTGCTGGTGGGCTTCCTGGGTGTGGTGCTGGTCGGTGGAATCAGCCTGGCCATCGCCTCGCCGGACCTCATGGCCCACGAGCTGCGCCCCGCCGGCGTCGTCGCCATCATCGTCGCCAGCCTCGGGATGGTCCTGCTCGTGCTCGCCGCCGCGGTGGTTACGTTTGTCATCGAGCATTTCATCGTGCCGGCGATGTACCTGTTCGACATCAGCCCGGCTCAAGCCTGGCGGCGCGTGCGGCAGGAAATCCTCCCCGCCAACACGGGCAAGATCGTGCTGTACCTGCTGATGAACATCGCCCTGGGCATCGGCGTGGGCACGCTGGCCATGATGGTGATGTGCGCCACCTGCTGCATCGCCGCCCTGCCCTACATCGGTACGGTCATCCTCCTGCCGGTCGCGGTGTTCCTGCGGTCGTACAACCTGCACTTCGTCAGCCAGTTCGGCGGCGACTGGACGATCTTCGAATGGTCCGCCACCCCCGCCCCCGGAAAGGACCCCGGACGTGGCGGCCCGTAAAATTCCGCGCCGATCCAAACGGAGCCTTGCCATGGACAATGACCAGCGTTTCGTGCGTGTGGAGGAGCAGCTCATGCACCTGCAACAGGACGTCAGCGAGCTCAACGACGTCGTGCGCGGCCTGGCCGACGACCTGGCCCGCATGCGCAAGGAGCTTGGCGCGGTCGAGCGGAATCTGCACCAACACCTGGCCGACAGCGCTTCAGACGACCCGGACGCCGACGCCTGACGATCGGCTTGCAATTGATGGTGGTGCTGCGATGATGTGGCCCATCGGATCGGCACGCCAATCGAGCCGACGGTACCGCCTCGGAGTTTACTTGGGGAGCCGGTCGTGATTTACTTCATCATTGCCGCCACCGTGATCCTGGCTGTGGCGTTCGGGCTGTGGTTCATCCACTTCTGCAGCTACACGCTGGCCAAGGTCCGCGTCCTCCGGCGGCAGACGTGGGGCTTGAACATCTGCTGCGGCCTGACCGATGGTGGCGGCGTCAATGCCGACATCGTCCAGCATGCCGACCTGCCCAACTACGTCCCGGTCAGCGACGTGACCAACCTCCCCTTTCAGGACAAGCAGTTCGACACCGTGCTCTGCTCGCACACGATCGAACACGTCGACGACCCCGAGGGCATGTTCCGCGAGTTGCGCCGGGTCGGCCAGAGCGTGACGATCGTCATCCCCCCGCTGTGGGACATCGCCGCGGTGCTCAACATCGTCGAACACCGCTGGATCTTCCTGAGCTTCAAGAAAGAACACGTCGACCGCCTGCCCCGCCACATTCGTTTGCCGGGCGCCCGCTGGGTCCAGGAACGTTTCGGCCAGCCGATCAAGGCGTAAACCCGCGCGGCTGACTTTACGTCAATGAAACGCCGGGCATGAATCACTATCCGGGGCCACTATCCATGCGCGGATTCGCCGCCCTACACTGACGTATGAGCGATACACGCCTGAAACATGACCACTCCGACTCCGACTCCGGGGGCGGGGGCCGCAAGCCGACGATGCACGACGCGATGACCTGGTGCGACGATCCGATCTGCTGCTGCGAGGCTGAGCCCCGCTGGCAGCGTGTGGCCGAGGAAATGGGTCTGGATGCGACCGGGCCATCCGATGCAACCTCGACCGCGCCGGAGGCATTCAGGTCGGCGTGATGAATACCCAACGCCTTTTAACCGGACTCTTGATGATGACCCTGGGCCTGGCCGGGTTCGGATGCAATCGATCCGGCTCGCCCGGCGGCCAGACGGAGCATGATGATATGAGCGAGCAACCCACGGCCTCCGACACCGCGCCCGACGACATGAAGTATGCCGTGTTTGCCGGCGGATGTTTCTGGTGCACCGAAGGTGTGTTCCAGGAGATCGACGGCGTCACCGAGGTCGTCAGCGGCTACACCGGCGGCACCGCCGACACCGCGACGTACGAACAGGTCAGCACCGGCCGCACCGATCACGCCGAGGCGATTCGCATCACCTACGACCCCAACAAGGTCAGCTACGACAAGTTGCTCGAGGTCCACTTCGCAACGCACGACCCCACCCAGGTCAACCGCCAGGGCCCGGACGTCGGCCCGCAATACCGCTCGGCGGTCTTCTACGCCGACGCCGAGGCGAAGGCGAAGGCCCGGGCCCACATCGATCAACTCCAGGCCTCGGGCGTGTATGACAAGCCGATCGCCACCACGCTCGAGCCGCTTGAAGGGTTTTACGAGGCGGAGGACTATCACCAGGATTTCGTTGATCGCAATCCGAATCAGGGTTACGTTCGTATGCATGCCCAACCCAAGATCGACAAGGTCCGCAAGCAATTTCCTGACGAGGTGAAGCGGTAACGCGATGGATATCACGAGCAGCAAGGCGTTGAACAACGGCGTGCCCATGCCGCGCCTGGGCCTGGGCACATGGCAGGCCGGCAACTCCGAAGCGCAACAGGCGACGGCCTGGGCTTTGGAGATCGGCTACCGTCACATCGACACGGCCACGATCTACAACAACGAAGAAGGCGTCGGCCGCGCGATCGCCGACTCCGGCGTGCCGCGCGGCGACATCTTCGTCACCACGAAACTGTGGAACGACGCCCAACGCGCCGGCAACGCACGCGAAGCATTCAACGAGTCGATGGATCGGCTGGGCCTGGGATACGTGGACCTGTACCTGTTGCACTGGCCGGTGGCGGGCAAGTTCGTCCAGTCGTGGCGGGTGTTCGAGGAGCTTTACAACGAGGGCCGCTGCAAGGCGATCGGCGTAAGCAACTTCCTTCCGCATCATCTCGATGAACTCATGGCCGAGGCCGACATCAAGCCGATGGTCAATCAATTCGAACTGCACCCGCGCCTGCAAAGCCCCGGGTTGGTTGCCTGCTGCGATCAACATGACATCGCCGTCGAGGCGTGGAGCCCGATCCTCAAGGGCAAGTGCGACGAAGTGCCGGAGTTGGTCGAAATCGCCAACGCCCACGGCAAGACCGCGACGCAGGTCGCCATCCGCTGGCACCTGCAACACGACTGGATCGTCATCCCCAAAAGCGCCTACCGCGAACGCATCGAAGCCAACGCCGACGTCTTCAATTTCAACCTGACCGACGATCAGATGAAGACGATCGACGCGCTCGACCGCAACGAGAGGTTGGGCCCGCATCCGGACGAATTCACATTCTGATCGTTTCAGCCGCGGGCGTCCTTACCGGTAACCGGCCTGTTCCAGCGTGGGGCGGGCTTCTTCCGTGAGCAGCGCCTTCTCCGCTTCGGTCAACTCGGCCGGTGGAATGTAACCCGTCGGCGATCGCCCGATCGAAGGGTCTCCCTGGAACGTGTTGATCCTGCGGCTTAACACGGAGCGGTCGATGCCACTGACCCCTGTGAAAGTTTCGAGCCGTTTCAGAACAGGCTCCGGGTCCGCCATCAGATCTTCATAGCGGATGATCATCATCTGTTCGCGCGGCGTGTTCAACACGGCGTGCATGTTCGCCTGGTACTGCCGGCCGTACTCGATGAGCTGCTCGTCGTTGGTGATGAATTGCCGCGCCTTGGCGGATCGGACCACGTCGAACAGATGGCGATGGATGAACACGAACCGACTGCCCGGCAACAGGCACAGCAGGCGCGGCACGATGTACGGATCGGTCAGCGGATACTTAATGCCCCAACGTCCGCACCCATATTCGCGCGTGCATTGTTCGTAGACCATCGTTGTCTGGTAGAACCCCCCGATCACCGCGTTGGCGAATCGATTGCTGTCAGGCCAGAGGTTGGATGTCCAGCCGTCACGCTCGCCTTGAAGGAAACGCGTTCGAACCTGTTCAAATTCGGCGTGCTGTTGTTGGTTGACCTCGATCGCCTGGATGGCAACGGTGACCAGTTCGTGCATGAAGATGGCGTTCTCGCCGTAGACGATGATCTGCCCAGTGGAGTTGACCAGGCGCTGCAGCAGTGTGATGCCGTTCCGCGCGGTCGGGGCGATGACGAACACGGGACGACACGTGCGCTGGATGTGTTCGATCGTGACGGTCTCAGACACAGCGATCGATCCGGTTCAGGCGTTCAGTTTCCGATGTAGACATTCTTGAACGGCTTTGGGGTTGGCCTGACCCTTGGAGAGTTTCATGACGGCGCCGACGAGTCGGCCGATGGCTTTGGGATTGCCGCCGCGCACGTCCTCGGCGGCGGCGGGCTCGGCTTCAATGGCCGCGTCGCACCAGGCCTCCAGCGCCCCGGTGTCGCTGACCTGAATCAGGTTGTGCTCCTTCGCCAGCTCCTCGGGCACGGCGTGCGACTCGGCGGCGATGACCAGGTCGTACAACTGATCGGCGCCGCTGGAGCTGACCTGCTCCTCGCGCTGGAGCTTGTCGATCTGGGCGATCTGCGGGGGCGTGATGCGCAATTCGCTCGGCAGGCAGCCGGCCTCGTTGGCGCGGCGGGCGAGGTTGTTCAGCACGATCGCCGCAGCCCGTCTGGGCTCGACCCCGGCGTCGAGGATCGACTCGAAGAACAGGCAAACGTCGCGCTCGTCGACGAGCTGGCGGGCCTGCTTGATGTTCAGACCGTACGCCTCGACGTAGCGGTTCTGCCGAGCCAGGGGAAGCTCGGGAATGTCAGCTTTCAGTTCATTCAACCAGGCATCGCTGACTTCGACCGGCACGAGGTCGGGGTCGGGGAAGTAGCGGTAATCGTGGGCGTCTTCCTTCTCGCGCTGGAGAACGGTGACCATTTTCACATCGTCCCAGCCGCGCGTGCTCTTGGCCCCGGCGCCCATGACCTTGCCGTCTTCAAGCCACTGCTCAACCTGGCGCTGGTGTTCGTAGGTGATCGCGCTGTGCACCGCCCGGAAGCTGTTGAGGTTCTTGATCTCGACGACGGGTGTGGCGTACTCCTTGCCGTCTTTCTCAATGATGACGTTGATGTTGGGTTCGAATCGCATGTGGCCGCGCTGCATGATGCCTTCGGATACGCCGAGGAAGCGGCAGATGTTGCGCAGCGTCTGGCCGAACTGCACCGCCTGGTCGGCGGTGGTGATGTCGGGCTCGGTGACGATTTCCAGCAGCGGCGTGCCCGCGCGGTTGAGGTCGACGATGGAGTAATCGATCGGCCGCCCGCCCGGTGCCTCGTGCAGCAGCTTGCCCGCGTCTTCCTCGAGGTGAGCGCGGGTGATGCGGATCGGCCTGGTCGGTGCGCCGGGTTCATCACGGATCGGCACGTCGATGCAACCGGCCCCGCACAACGGCAGGTCGTACTGGCTGATCTGGTAGTTCTTCGGCAGGTCGGGGTAGTAGTAGCTCTTGCGGTCCCATTTACACCACGACGCGATCTCGCACCCCAGCGCCAGGCCCACCCGGATGCTCATCGCCACCGCTTCGCGATTCATCACCGGCAGCACGCCCGGCATGCCGATCACGATCGGGTCGATCAGCGTATTCGGCGGCGCATCAAAATTTCCAGGGTGGGCGACGTTGGGCGCGCTGGTCCACATCTTGGTCCGCGTGCACAACTCGACGTGGATCTCCATCCCGACCATCAGCCGGGTACGCAACCCCTCGATCTGGACAACATCGGTATCGGCGGTCGTGGTCATAACCAGGGCATTGTAACAGCCCGCGATAGATTGCCCGGGGAAGGTGTTCCCCGGGCTTTACCCCCGGAAGTCAAGCCCGGAGAACACCGTCCCGGGGCAAATAATGCCGTGTTGGTGGTGATAGACAATGCACCCCTGGTATACATGCCGCCAGATGTAAAGGGCGACGTTGACCTGGTGCCCGCGATCACGGATGGGATCGAACTTGGGCCGACGCGCCCACACCTCCCCCGGCGGCTTGAGCCGGGCTCGAGACAAGGCAAACGACGCTTCCTTCCGCGCCAACCCGAGGCTGTGCCGCGGCGCCGGGTCGCGGCCGTCCCGCAACAACGACCGACGCAACCGCGCCTGCTCTTCGGCATTCAGCAAAGCAAATCGCGCCAACAGGTGAAAGTGATTGATCCCGATCGCTAATGCGATGACATCAGCCTTATCCCGTTTCAGGCGGGTGATCATCGACGCACACACGATGCGGCGTTGCTCGGGGGCAAGCTTGACCGGTGGGTGCTTGAGTTGGCCCTGGCCGTACTCGAACAGCGGGGCATATACGCCGGGTGGGGGCGGGTTGCGGTAATCGCCGTCGACGTGCTGGGTGTGTCGGTAGGTACGAAAGCCGCGCGGGTCGCCGCGGATCCATGTGCCGTGGGTGCTGCCGACCGCGTGATACCAGTTGTGCCAGGCGTTGGGATTGGCCCCGGGCGGCATGGGGACAGTGTACCGCGCGGCGGTGGGAGTTGCCCGGGGAAGGTGTTCCCCGGGCTCTAGTAAAGCCCCCGGAACACTTTCCGGGGGCGAGGTACACTGGTGGGCATTGTCATGACCGAGCCGTTACCACCGATGGGACTGATTGCGGCGGGGGGCGGGTTGCCGCTGGCGGCGGCGCGGGGGATCAAGCGCGCCGGCCGGGAGGTCGCCTGCGTCGGACTGGCCGGCCACTATGACCCGACCTTGCCGAGCTTGTGCGATCGCTTTCGGCCCGCGGGGTACATCCAGTTGGGCAAATGGATCCGCACGCTCAAACGCTGGGGCTGCGAAGAACTGGTCATGGTCGGCAAGGTCGAAAAGATCCGCATGTACGACCCGATGCGGTGGTTCCGCTACACGCCGGACCTCCGCGCCGCTAAGGTATGGTTTATCACACTCAGCCAGGATCGCCGGCCCAACCGGATGCTCGGCGCGATCGCCGACGAATGTGCACGCGACGGCCTGACCATGATCGACTCGACCAAGTACATCCCCGAGCTCATGGCTGACGAGGGCGTGATGACCCGGGCCCAGCCCTCGGCCCACCAGTCGGCCGACATCCAGTTCGCCGTGCCCATCGCCCATCGCATGGGCGACCTGGACATCGGCCAGTCCGTCGCCGCCAAGGACCGTGACATCGTCGCCGTCGAGGCGATCGAAGGGACCGACGCGATGATCGAACGCGCCGGGTCGCTGTGCAAGCGGGGCGGCTGGACGCTGATCAAGCTCGCCAAGCCGCGGCAGGACATGCGCTTCGACGTGCCGACGGTCGGCCCGACCACCATCGAAAAACTCAGCGCGTGCGGCGGGGCGTGCCTGGCCATCGAGGCCGGCAAAACCATCATCCTCGACAAACCCGACACCCTCGCCCTCGCCGACCGGCTCGGTATCGCGGTCGTCGGAGTGAAGGTTGCCGATGCCTGAAACCCGATCCCTCATGGCCGCGCACCCCAGGCGGGTCGACGTACCGCTGATGATGCTCGCGTCGGCGGGGTTGCTCGTCACCGCCTACTTCCTCCCCACGCTCGAGCTGACCAGGGTCATCTTCTTCACCGATACCTACTCGATCTGGCAGGGCATCGTCGAACTGTGGAAAAGCGAGTACTACATCCTGTCGGCGATCGTGCTGTCGATGATCGTGTCGATTCTTGTGGAGCGGCTGGCCCGTCGAGCCGGTCAATCGTGAAGATATGCGTGAAGCCTGTCCTTATGTGTCGCGCGGCGGGTTGAAGCTGGCCGCGGCGCTGGACGCGTTCAAGCTGGACGTGACGGACTTCGTCTGCGCCGACCTCGGCTGCAACGTCGGCGGGTTCGTCGACGTCCTCCTCCAGCGCGGCGCGAAGCAGGTCTACGCCATCGACACCGGTTACGGCGACCTGGCGTGGAAACTCCGCAATAACGACCGTGTGGTCGTCATGGAACGCACCAACGCCCTGCACGTCGATCCGTCCGACATTCCGACATCCCCCATCGACCTGGTCACCATCGACCTGGCCTGGACGCCGCAGCGTCACGCGATTCCCGCGGCGATGAAGTGGCATCCGCGCCAGATCATCACGCTGATCAAGCCGCATTACGAAGCGTCATCGCAAGGCGGACGTGCCGCGAAACTCACCGACGAGGAAGCCGACGCCGTGTGCCGTGATGTGCTGCGGGCCATGCCGGAGCTGGGGGTGTGCGTGATCAACTCCATCCGTTCGCCCCTCCGCGGCGGCAAGGGAAAGGGCAAAGCCGGCAACGTCGAATACCTGGCGCTGCTCGAGCCGATGACAACGCCTGCTTAGAGCGATTCAATGCATTGCGCCGCGTTGACTGGTGCCACACCTTGATCCCCACGGGACAGGGTGTGCAGGTGCCCGCACACTTTGCCCTTCGGGACAAAGTGTGGCACGACACTGCGAGTCAAGCGAATGCGCTCTAATGCGGTCCCATGGCCGCGGCGTTCACATCGCCGCAGGGCCCGCCGCCCTCGGCGACGCCGCGCTGGACCCGGTCGCCTTCGAAGTTGAAGAACTTGTAATGCTCGGCCCGCTCTTCGCAACTGGCCGGGCCGTAGTGACAGATGAACGACCGGCGGAAGCGTGAGCTTGACGTGTTCGGATACGACCCGTGGATGACGCTGCCGTTGAAGAACAACACGTCGCCGGCCTTCATGTCCGCCGGCTCTTCGTGCAGGCCTTCGGGCACGGCGACGTGGTGGCCGGTGAAAAAGCGTGTCGGGTCGCTGTTGTCTTCGGGACAGACCACGTCCAGCTTGTGCGAACCGGGGACGGCGACCAACCCGCCGTTTTCCCGGTCGGCATCGTCGACCGCGACCCACGCAGCCATGCAGGTGCCGGGGTGGATGCGCAGGTAGAAGTTGTCCTGGTGCAGGTCCTGGCCCCGCGCGCCGGGCGGCTTGAAGTAGAACATCGACTGCGCCGCCAGCGGCTCCTCGCCGTACAGGTCCGCCAACACGTCATGCACGCGCGGGTCGAGCATGTAGCGCATCGCCACGTCCCGCGGCGCGCCCGTAGCGTTCAGATGCGGGTGCATCAACCGGCCGTACCGCCAGAGGGGGTCGTTGCGATCGGTGATGCGGCCGACATCGCTCAGGCCCTCGACCGGGCCGTCCCTGACCACGTCCATGAACGTGTCGCGGATCAGGTCGATCTCGTCGGGTTGGAACATCTGGCGGACGATGAGAAAGCCGTCGCGCTCGAACTGCGCGATCTGCTCAGCGGTCAACGTGCCGGTGGCGGTGCGAACCATGGGGGCAACTCCCGTTGGGGTCAAGTTGACAAGAACCAGAACATTTCGATTCACGTCCAGGCGATGGACAATCCAATTATCGCTCATACGAGCGGGTTTTCCATTGGCAGCACGGTCGATGACCTATATGATCCTGCTATGGCTAAGCGACGCGTGGCGGTGCATGCGCCGGTGGCGCACATTCGGGCCGGTCACTTCGACGAGGGGCCGGGCTACACCAACTGGCGCCCGACGGGGTCGGGTGACTGGTTGTTGCTGCTGACGCTGGGCGGATCGGGCACGATCACGCATCATGGCAAACGCCTGCAGACCGAGCGCGGCGATGCGGTGCTGTTCAGTCCGGACTGCCCGCAGGATTACCGAACCAATGCGCGGGCCGGTCGATGGGAGTTGCTCTGGTCACACTTTCGGCCGCATGCGCACTGGCATGCCTGGCTGACGTGGCCGGCGGCGTTTGAAGATTCGGATGCGTCGACGCAACCGGGGCTGATCCAACTCGGAGATGGGCCGGCGCTGGGGCATGTGGCCGCGGCGTTGGCCGAGGCGGTGGGGTATGAAGGGTCGGCCTTGCCGAATGGCCAGATGTTCGCGCTCAACGCGCTGGAGCGCGTCCTGTTGCGCCTGGATGAGGCGAACCCGCAGACCGGCGGCGCGCCGATCGACGATCGCATCCAGCGCGCCTTGCGATTCATGGCCGACCACCTGGCCGAGCCGATCGACATCCCGCGTCTGGCGAAGCATGTGAGTTTGAGCCCGTCCCGTCTCGGGCATCTGTTCAAGGAAGAGCTGGATCTGACGCCGATTCAGGCACTGGAACAGCAGCGTATCGAACGAGCCCGGCAACTGCTGGAACTGAGCGCCCATCCGATTCAGCAGATCGCCCGCATGGTCGGGTTCGCCAATCCGTTTTACTTCTCGCTGCGATTCAGCAAGCACACGAACCAGAGCCCGCGCGACTATCGCAAGGCCCACCAGGCCGGGGGGTCGTGTTCAAGGTGATCCGCGCTGGAGCAGGGGCCCGACGATGGCGCTGATCGCCAGGGCGAGCAGCAGCAGCAACGCCGCCAGTCGCAGACGATTTCGATTCAGCCTCTCCCCCAGCGCCGAGCCGAGCCGCGCCCCGACCATCATGAGTGGCGAGACGATCAACCCCAAGCCGATGGCGTCGATGACCGGCTCGCCCAGCCATGCGGCGATGGCCATCAGTTGCAACGGCAACGCCAGGGCGAACGTCGTGTAGAGGAACGCCCGGCTTCGTCGGCTGGGCCAGTCATGGGCCATCACCCACAACACGAGCGGCGGGCCGCCCATGCCCAGCGCCCCGCCCATCGCGCCGCTCAAGGGGCCGGCCAGCAGTCCCCACCCCCAATGCAGGCGCGGCCGGGGCTTGATCCGCATCAGCCATTGCGTGGCCAGGACCACCACGAGCACGCCACCGACGATCTGCTTGACGCGGGTCTGGGGAAACGCGGCGAGCCCCACGAGCAGGCCCACCCCCACGGGGAGAAACAGCAATCGTCCCAGCGTGATTCCCGCCACGGCCCGCCACGGTGTGTGGGCGCGGTATTGCACGCTGTTGAATCCCGCCTGCACCAACGCCGCCGCGCCGGTCAGACCCACCGCCATGGGCAACGCGATGTCCGCCATGACCATCAACGGAATGGCGAACAGCCCGGCACCGAACCCGACCGACCCGTTGAGCACGATGCCGCCGAGTACCGCCGCGACGGCGATGATGACCTGCCATGGGTCCATGCCGTCATGCTAACGCAAGCCGGCGCGACACACTCAAAAGTCATGACGTGTGATCTGGTTTTTGTCGTGGCGGACGATCCGGGCGATCGGGTCCGCGGGGAGGTGTATCGCCTGCATCGACCGATCCAGACGCTGCGCAAACTCGATGCGTATGAAGGCCCCGAGTACACGCGCGGGATTCGCACGGTTTATCCGACCGGCGCGGCCACATCCGCGCGCGCGTGGGTGTACCTCTACAACCAACCGATCGATCGGCTGCGACGGATTCGCTCGGGCGATTTTCTGCCCGCTTGAATAACCGGAGCGATCGTCTATCTTGGCCCTGGCCCACGCACGGAGGACTCGCATCATGCGCCCGCTCAACATCGTCTACATGCATTCCCACGACACCGGCCGATATGTCCAGCCGTATGGTTACGCGATTGACACGCCGAACCTGCAACGGCTGGCTGAGAAGGGCGTGCTGTTTCGCCAGGCGTTTTGTGCCGGGCCGACCTGTTCGCCGAGTCGCGCTGCCCTGGTCACCGGGCAATGCCCGCACAACGCCGGCATGCTCGGCCTGGCCCACCGCGGCCACCGGCTCAACGACTACGCCCACCACATCATCCACACGCTCCACGCCCACGGTTACACCAGCGCCCTGAGCGGGTTCCAGCACATCGCCCACGGCCCCCTCGCCAAACCCGAAGACATCGGCTACCACCGGATCCTCGAGACCGACACGCACGAAGGCGCCGCCCATGCCGCGGTCGATTTCATTCAACAACCGCACGACAAGCCTTTCTTCCTCGCCGTGGGTTTCAGCAAGACCCACCGCACCGGCAAGAAGGGAACGGATGTGCAATGGCACAATGGCGATGAATCCCCGCTCGGCGATGCGCGTTACGTTCGACCGCCGTCGCCGTTGCCGGACAACGCAACGACCCGCGCCGACTTCGCCGACTACCGCGTGTGCGCCAACCGGCTCGATGCCCACATGGGGCGGGTCATCGACGCCATCGACGAAGCCGGCCTGGCCGACAACACGCTGCTCATCGTCACGACCGACCACGGCATCGCCTACCCCGGCATGAAGTGCAGCCTCACCGATCACGGCATGGGCGTCATGCTCATGATGCGCGGTCCGGATGAACTGCAACTCACAGGCGGCAAAGTCGTCGACGGCATGGTCAGCCAAATCGATATCTTCCCGACGATCTGCGAACTCGTCGGCATCGACGCCCCGGCGCGACTGGAAGGCCGCAGCATCATGCCGCTTGTGCGCGGCGAAGTCGATGAGATAAATGACCAGGTGTATGGTGAAGTCACGCACCACGCAGCCTACGAACCCAAGCGGGCCGTGCGCACCACGCGCTGGAAATACATCCGACGCTTCGATGACCAATGCAACCACCCGGTCATGCCCAACTGCGACAACTCGGTCAGCAAGACCCTGTGGTACGAGCACGGTTGGGCCGAGCAACAACTCGCCGACGAATACCTGTACGACCTGATGTTCGACCCGAACGAGGCGAACAACCTCGCCGCATCACCGGATCATGCCGACGTGCTGGCCGAGATGCGCAGCCGCCTCGAGGTGTGGATGAAGCGGACCAACGACCCGATCCTGCAAGGGTCGCTGGCCGAAATGCCCGGCATCCGCTACACGCCGCAGGACGGCTACACCCCCGGCGAAGGCTGCGTCGACGTGCCACGCTGACACGGATCCGTCCTTAATAGCCGACGATTCGGATCGCCGCCCCCGCCGGACATCAGAATGCCCGGCTATCAAGGTCAATATGGTTCACACCTGCGGCAACGCGAAATCGTCGCCGGTGTCTTCGATCCACTTGACCAGCCGCGCGTGCAGTTCGGCGCGCTTGTTTTTGAACGCGGTGTTGAAGGCGAGGTTCGCCTGCTCGTAGGGGTCTTCGTTCAAGTTGAACAGAAGCCACGGCTGATGTTCGAGGCAGACGTACTTCCACCCGTCGCGGGTGACGACGCCTCGCCACGGTCGGTCGGTGCTGTTGCCGTGCATCGTCGGCACGATCGACTGCAGGTAAGCCGAGTCCGGCTCACGCGACGCATCGACCTCCTTGCGCACGCGGTGGTGCGACCAGTCGGTCCCTTCCATCCAGTCCGGCACGTCGATGCCGCACAGGCCCAGGCTCGTCGGGCCCATGTCGACGTGGTTGACCGGCGCGTCGGACACGCGGCCGGCATGCCGGCCGTACCGCGACCCGCCGGCGATGATGCACGGCACGCGGATCGATTCCTCGTAAGGATTCATCTTGCGGAACTGCCCGTGGCTGCCCAGCATCTCGCCGTGGTCGGAGAAGAAGACGATGTGCGTGTTCCAGAACAGCCCCGTCGCCATCAGCGCCGCGACGACCCGGCCGATGTTCCAGTCGATGTTTTCGATCTGGGCGTAGTAGCCGGCCAGACCACGCCGCGCCTCTTCGACCACGCGCGGGATGTTCGGCACGTTCGGCCGAAGCTCGATCCTGCCGGGGGTGTGGTCGGCCACGAACTGCGGCGGGGCGACGAACGGGTCGTGCGGCGGCTGCACGCTGAGCACACCGAAAAACGGCTGGCCATCCTCGGCCCGCGCGTCGATCGAATCGATCAGCATGTCCGTCAGCACGTCCGTCTCATATCCATCGAGTCGTTGCAGCGATACTTCCTGGCCGTCCTGGTGGCCATGCACCCAGCAATCGTACTGGGCGTTGTTGTTTTCGTAGCCGACCCAGTCATCGAACCCGCCGCGGCGTTCGGGGCCGATGATGTGATGGGCGCCGCGGCCTTCGCGCTCATGGTGGCCGTCGATGTGCCACTTGCCGAAGTAGCTCGTGCGGTAGCCGGCGTCCTTGAACGGGTGGGCGATCGTTGGCAGCTCGGGGTTGAGCTGGTATTCGTGACCGACCACGCCGTTGTGCTGCGGGTAGCGCCCGCTGAGCAGCGCCCCGCGATAGGGACAGCAAAGCGGAAACCCGCCGACCGCCTGCGGAAAGCGCACGCCTTCCGTGGCGAGGGTGTCGATGTTGGGCGTGTTGAGGTTCGGGTCGCCGGCGCACCCGAGGGCCTGGCCCCGGTGCTGGTCGCCGAAGATCCAGATGACGTTGGGCCGGGCGTCGGACGTTGCGGTGTCAGTCATGGTGTGTCACTTTGGCAGGGTGTGGAGACGGGTTGCGGTGCGGTGGCAGGCGAGCCGATTCAGCGGATGTCGTTAATCGCGCTATGACAAGGCTTTGCGCCTTCCGTGGGTGGCACTGGCCTTGCAAACCTCACCCACGGATATAGTCCGTCGTCGCCATGATCGCAACCCCGGCAAGGCGTTGGACATGCGGCGTCGTGAGCAACCGACTACCACGAGGTACACAGAATATGGCTACTCCCATCGGAATCGATCTCGGTACGACCAACAGTGTGGTGGCGCTGGTCGAAGGCGGCCAGCCCAAGGTTCTGGTCAACTCCGCCGGCGCGCGGCTGACCCCCAGCGTCGTCGCCTACACCGACAAGGGCGAGGTCCTCGTCGGCCAGACCGCCAAACACCAGCAGGTCACCAACCCCCACCGCACCGTCTACTCGATCAAACGCTTCATGGGCCGGCGCCACAACGAGGTCCATTCCGAAGAAAAGATCGTCCCCTACGAGATCACCGGCGGTGAGAACGAACTGGTCAAGGTCGAGATCGACGGCAAGCAGTTCACCCCCCAGGAAATCAGCGCCAAGGTCCTGATGGACCTGAAGAAAACCGCGGAAGACTACCTTGGTGAAGAAGTCACCGACGCCGTGGTCACCGTCCCGGCCTACTTCAACGACAGCCAGCGCCAGGCCACCAAGGAAGCCGGTGAAATCGCCGGTCTCAACGTCAAACGCATCATCAACGAGCCCACCGCCGCCGCACTGGCCTACGGCCTGGACAAGAAGAAAGAGCAGACCGTGGCCGTGTTCGACTTCGGCGGCGGCACGTTCGATATCTCCATCCTCGAGATCGACCCCGAGGTCGGCACCTTCCAGGTCCGCTCGACCAACGGCGACACCCACCTCGGCGGTGACGACATCGACCAGAAGCTGATCGACCACATCGCCGACGAATTCAAGAAGACCGAGGGCATCGACCTGCGCAACGACCCGATGGCGCTGCAGCGGCTCAAGGAGGCGGCTGAGAAGGCCAAGATCGAACTGTCCAGCCAGAAGGAAACCACGGTCAACCTGCCGTTCATCACCGCCGACCAGTCCGGCCCCAAGCACCTGCAGATGTCGCTGACCCGGGCCAAGCTCGAGTCGCTGATCAGTGACCTGATCAGCCGGCTGCGCAAGCCCTGCGAAGCGGCGCTGGCCGACGCGAAGATGAGCCAGTCCGACATTCACGAAGTGGTGCTCGTCGGCGGTTCGACCCGCATCCCGGCGGTGCAGGAACTGGTCAAGGAGATCTTCGGCCGCGATCCGAACAAGAGCATCAACCCCGACGAGGTCGTGGCCGTCGGCGCGGGCATCCTCGCTAACGACCTGACGCGCGGCAAAGAGTGGGACATCCTCCTGCT
>CAYYPN010000021.1:0-500 GCA_964473545.1 uncultured Planctomycetaceae bacterium | reverse complement strand
TCGACGTCGCCCCCCTGTCGCTGGGCATCGAGACCCTCGGCGGCGTGATGACCAAGCTCATCGAACGCAACACCACCATCCCCACGAGCAAGAGCGAGACGTTCAGCACGGCCGCGGACAACCAGAACGAGGTGACCGTGCACGTGCTCCAGGGCGAGCGTGAGTTCGCGCGGGACAACCGGACCCTGGGCCAGTTCAACCTGACCGGCATCGCTCCGGCGCCGCGCGGCGTGCCCCAGATCGAAGTCACCTTCAACATCGACGCCAACGGCATCCTCAACGTCTCGGCCAAGGACAAGTCGACCGGCAAGGAGCAGTCGATCGAGATCAAGGGCGCCAGCGGCCTGGGTGATGATGAGATCGAGCGGATGAAGAAGGACGCCGAGGCTCACGCCGAGGAAGACAAGAAGCGCCGCGAGTTCGTCGATGCCCGCAACAAGGCTGACAGCATCGTCCACCAGACCCGCCAGGCTTTGGAAGAGCACGGTGACAAGGTCGGC
>CAYYPN010000020.1:0-18609 GCA_964473545.1 uncultured Planctomycetaceae bacterium | reverse complement strand
TTCGGCTGGCAGAAGCCGTGCTATCTGCTGCAGGACGGCTACGTCGACACGTTCGAGGAGTTGATGCGGGACACGGAGTGGAGCAACTACGGCCGGGCGTCGGGCAACCCCGAATGCCAGCAGTGCATGGTGCATTGCGGGTACGAGCCCAGCGCGGTCGACCACACGTTCACCGGGTTCACCGGCATGTGGGCGACGATCAAGGCGATGCTCTTCAACCGCTACGCCAACCCCGCCGCGCTGCAACGCCTCGAAGAAGAAAAGCACAAACCCCACGGCCCCGACGCCCTGTTGCAGACCCCCACCGTCGATGGCAAGCCGGTGCTGGAAACCACCGAAGCGGCGTAATCGACGAAGCGACGCGGCTATGCCGCGTTGCGGCGCATGCCACGCGTTCGGCGATCATGAAACCATGTCGCGCCCATCGCAATGCGACCAGTCGCGTCGCTTCATCGGGGGCGCTTCGTGCCTCCTGATGACCATGACCAGTTGCCGGCCCATGGCGATGCGGGGCTTTGGGGGATGGTTCAGATGTCGGGCGTTTGGATCAAGCGGCGGCGCTCTGGGCGGTGGCCTGAGGTTGCGGGCTGATGTAGAGGACGCTGTTCCACCCGCCGATCTTGCACATCTCGACGCCGTAGGCGGCGAAGTCGGCTTCCCAGATCTTGCGGTCGACAACGTACTTGAATCGGTACTCGCCGCTGGGCAGGGCCAGCCGCAGCCGCCACCAGCCTTGTTCGTCCTTGCGCATCGGGTGGGCTTGGTCGCACCAGGCGTTGAAGTCTCCGGCCAGACTCACGGAATCGGCCCCCGGCCGAAAGTAAGCGAATTCCACCGTTCCATCGAGTTGCTGCACTACCATGTTGGGTCGTCTCCTGCCTGGGCGTGGTTGAACTGGTCTCGCCTCGACCCCGCACTGGAATTATCGACAGACCAAGCCATCCACTTTGGGTTTCACGGTCGCCGAAATGTGTCATTCGCAAACCCGGGGGCATGTCGCGGCGGCGCGTCGGTCGATGGGCCGGCCGGGAATGGTTATCGGATGACGTGCGTGCTTTGCACGGGTCGCGACCGACCGGTAAGTGGTATGAACGGTTTTGCGGTCCGTGTCGTCTGAATACTACAATGCCGCACCTGACCCGCCTCCAACGATGAGTTTGATCGCATGAATTCAAGCGGATCCTCCGACAGTCTGGCCGACGCCCTGAGCAACATGGCCGACGGGCAGCACAAGCCCGAGCGCGACGACCCGCCACAGGCTCAGGCCGACCCCGCCGACGTGCCCGAAGGCGAGCCGGTCGACGACGCCGGTTTCGACTTCGACGACGAGGCCCCCGCGGTGCAGGCGGCCGGCACATCGGATCCCGGGGAATTGACTTCCGGGGGTTCGACTTCCGGGGGTCGGACGCTGGCGTCGCGGCGGCCCAAGCCGCCGTCGGGTATGGCGAAGTTCGGGGTCAAGGCCTCGATGGTCATCGGCATGCTGCTGCTGATCCCGGCGATCTGGGCGGTGCTCGTGCTGGTCGGCGTCGACGTGTTCAACGCCAACGCCGCGGGCGCCAAGCAGATGGCCCTGCTCATGCTCGTGTGCTGGCCGATCGGCGGGGCGCTGATCGGCGGCGCGGTGCATTTCAACAAGCAACTGGTCCGGCAACAGGAAGCCTGCGACCAGGCGATCGCCCGGGAGCGTGCCGACGCGTCATGAGTTTCCGGTTAGACAAACGTATCCCACGTTGACAATTCGGTGACGGGCGCGTACGAAGGGACCTGTGGCGGCCGCGCGTGCGTGTTGTCACGTTGTACCGTCCCACCATGCCGGCGATGCAAAAGCAGTGCGCCGTCGCCGGGTTCTTCGAACGCCTCATGCACGCCCGAACCCACGGGCAGGAGCTACTGCGATGGCCACCAGGAAGGCTGCCGCGTCCAAAGCCACCGGCAAATCCGTAAAAACAACCAAGAAGTCGACGAAGAAATCGACTAAGAAAAAGACCGCGAAGAAGTCGACGAAGAAAACCACCCGGAAGACGACGAAGAAGGCCGGGACCAAGAAGAAGGCCAAGGCCGCCGGCAAGCGCAGGCCCGCCGCCGCGACAGCGTCATCCCCTGCCGTGGGCCTGTGGCCGACCCATCCGGAGATCGCCACCCGCGCTTTCCAGGTCTGGGAACGCACCGGCAAGCCCGAAGGCAACGACTACTACAACTGGAAGCAGGCCGAGGCCGAACTGCTGGCCGAACGCGGTCTGGCGTGATCCGCAGCCCGTGCTGACCGGCCACGGTTGCATCGACATCCCACCCCCACCCCGGTACGATGGAATGTTCCCACCGACCCGGATTTCCTACGCCCAAGGACGACCGAAACACCATGCCCGACAAGATCAGGATTCTCGTTGCTGACAAGCTCGCCCCCAAGGGGCTGGACTATCTGCGTAGTTTCGACAACGTCGAGGTCGAGACCAAGACCGGGCTGAGCGAGGACGAACTGGCCGACATCATCGGCGATTACCACGGCCTGCTGGTCCGCTCCGGCGTCCAAGTCACCGCCAAGGTCCTCGATGACCCCGGCAACCTCCGGGCCATCGCCCGCGCCGGCGTCGGCGTGGACAACATCGACCTCGATGCCGCCACCGCCAAGGGTGTGCTGGTGATGAACTCGGCCGAGGCGTCGACCATCACCACCGCCGAGCATGCGTTCGCGCTGATGATGGCCCTGGCCCGCAATATCGGCCCGGCCTACCACACCATGGTCGGCGGCGGCTGGGACCGCAAGAAGTTCGTCGGCACCCAACTCTCGGGCAAGACGCTGGGCATCGTCGGGTTCGGCCGCATCGGCCGCACCGTCGCCGAGCGGGCGCTGGCGTTCGGCATGAGCGTCGTCGCGTTCGATCCGATCTACAACGCCGCGACCGCGCTCGATGGCCGGGTCCGGATGTTCAAGGACTTCGATGCGATGCTGCCCGAGGCCGACATCCTCAGCTTCCACGTGCCGCTGAACGACCATACCCGGGGCATGCTCAACGCCGACCGTTTCGCCAGATGCCGCGAGGGGTTGATGGTCATCAACGCCGCCCGCGGCGGGGTCATCGACATCCCCGCGCTGATCGAGGCCCTGGACGCGGGCAGGTGCGCCGGCGCCGCGATCGACGTCTACGAAGAAGAACCCCCGGCGGAGGACGATCCCATCCGGGCCCATCCGAAGATTCTCTGCACGCCGCATTTGGGCGCCTCGACCGCCGAAGCCCAGGAAGCGGTGTCGACCGACGCCTGCGCCCAGATCCTCGAATACCTGCGCGGCGAGGGCCTGCGGGGCGCGGTGAACCTCGGCGGCGTCCGCATGGACCTCGACGATACGCAGCAGCGCTTCGCCGACCTGGTCAAGCGAATGGCCCAACTGATCTGGCCGATGTGCGAGCAGGGCCTGGGCGAGGTCAAGCTCAGCCTGGAGGGCAAGGCCGTCGCTTCGGCCGCAAGCACGTTCGAGCGGATGGCGGTCATCGAACTGCTGCGGGCCCAGATGGACCTGCCGGTCAACCTGGTCAACGTCCAGCTCATCGCCGAACAGCGCGGCATCAAGCATTCGACCACCACCACCGACAGCGACCGCCCCACCAGCAAGGTCACCCTCGAAGTGACCTCCGGCTCGACCAAACGCACCATCGTCGGCACGGTGTATCCCGACAGCCTGCCCCGGGTGCTCGAACTCAACGGCTACTACATGGACCTCGTGCCGGACGGCCCGATGCTCATGATCCAGAACGACGATCGGCCCGGCATGGTCGGCACCGTCGGCACATTGCTGGGCAACGCCGGGCTCAACATCGCCGACATGGCCCTCAGCCACCGCGACAGCACCGCGTTGATGGTGCTGAACGTCGACGCCGTGCCCGACAAGGCGCTGCTCGACCAGCTCCGCAAGACGCCGGGCATCCGCAAATGCACCTCGCTGCGGTTGCCGCCGCTGTCGAAGACCTGATCGTCGAATCGGCTCATGATGATGACCGACGCCCACGATGCAATCGCATTGCCATCGCCGGACCACAGCGCCACCCCACGCCAGCACGCCTGGGCGATCCTGGCGATCGTGGCGTTGACGGCGGTGCTGGGTTACTTCGACCTGGGCCGACGCGATCTGACCAACTCGCTGGAAGTCGGCTACGCCCTGAGCGTGCAGGAGATGGTGCGGAATGGGGACTGGCTGGTGCCGCGGCTGAACGAGCGGCCGCGCCTGGTCAAGCCGCCCCTGCCGTTCTGGGTCGGGGCGGCGGCGGCGGAACTGACGACCGGCGACGCGGCGCCGATGCCGACCCTGCGGGCCGTGGCGGCGGGCATGGGCGCGCTGGCGGCGGTGTGCGTGTACTTCCTGGGCGTGAGCATGTTCGACCGCCGGGCCGGTCTGTGGGCGGGGCTGGCGTGGGCGACGATGTTCCTGGCGTTCCTGGAATACCGCTACGCGCGCCATGACATCTTCCTCACCGCCGCCGTCGCCCTGGCCATGCTCGGCATCTGGCGGGCGTGGGCGAAACAGCGCGGCGGCTGGCCCCTGGCCGCACTCGGACTCATCCTCGCCTTCCAGGTCAAGGGACCGGTCAGTTGGGCGCTGGTCGTGTTGCCGGCGGTCGTGTTCGCGATAGCGCATCGCCCGATCCGCTGGCGATTCATCGGCGGCGTGCTGCTGTGGGCCCTGACAGCCGGGCTGAGCCTGCTGCCGTGGGTGATCGCCGTGCAGCAGGCGGCGGGCGTCGACTTCCGGGCGCAATACGAATGGGAGGCGATCGGCCGCTTCACCTCGGCGATCGCGCCGTACCAGCCGCCGTGGTACTACCTGCAATACGTGGCGTACGTGTTGCCGTGGACGGCGTACCTGATCGCGGGGCTGGTGGTGCCGTTCGAGCGGAAATACGCCGCCCGAGGGCGCGCCCTGCGGTTCGCGTGGGTGTGGCTGGTGGTGGGGCTGGCGTTCATGACGTTGCCGCGTGAGAAAACGTCGCGCTACGCCGCGCCGCTGCTGGCGCCGGGGGCGTTGCTCATCGGGCAGATCATCGCGTTTCACCTGGCGCTGTGGCGCGAAAAGCGTCGCGACCCGGCCGCCGGGGCCCTGTGGATCGGGCACACCCTCACGCTGGCGGGCGTGGCGATCGTTACCGTCGTCGTGGCCGTGCGCATGGCGCATCCACTGGCGTTGATCCTGGGCGTGGCGATGGTTGTCGTGACGGCGGGCGTCGGGATGTACTTCCGGCGGAACCGCATCCGCCAGGCCATGGTGCTCAGCGTGGCGTTCGCCGGGTTGGCGTTATTCAGCTTCGCGTTGCTGCAACAGCTTCCCCCGCACAACACCGAACCGAACCGCGCTCTGGCCGACAAGGTTGTCGAGGTCGTCGGCGATGCGCCGATCGTCGGCTGGCCGGCGGATCCGCATCACGCCCTGGCGTATTACACCAACCGGTCGATGCCCGCGGTGGCCAATCGGTTCCTCGTGCACGAATACCTGCCGAACGTCGAGCGGGAGGACCTGCGGGATCGATGGCGCGACCCGAACACCCGCGCCGCCGACCAGGCCGCGGCACTGGGCAACTGGCTGGATCAGCAGCCCGGCGAGGTAGCGTACATCGTGGCCTCGACCCCGCGGTTGGACGAGTTGCTGGCCCTGGCCGAGCAACGCGGCGCGAGGGCCCGGGTCGTGATGGACCTGACGACCGTCCGCCCCCACACCGGCGAGCCCGGCGAGCCGTTCAAACTCGTCCGCTGGACGCGCCGCGAACAAGATGACAGCCGGGCATTCTGATGCCCGGTCCGGTCCATACGGACAGGTCGCCGGCGATCCATCCTCACAGCAACTCCAACACCGGGCGCAGCGGCAGCAGGGTATCGGTCAGCCGCCCGCGCAGGCGGTCGATCACGTCGCTGGCCTGCGGGGCGAGGTTCTCGCGCTCGTCGGGATCGTTGAGCAGGTCGAACAGCACCAGCGGGCCGGCGTCCTTCACGTCCATCACGAGCTTGTATTGCAGCGTTTCGAGCATGAGCCGATCGGCCGATTCGCTCAGCGCCGCGTCGCGTCCGACGTTGCCCCCGCGCAGGGCCGGCAGCACCGACTCGCCGAAGCACCCGAACGGCGGGTCGACCCCGCCGATGTTGCAGATCGTCGGCGCCAGGTCGACCCCGCTGACCAGCCCGTCGTGGGCCCGGGTTTCGCCGTCATCGGTCAGGTGCTCGGCCTGATCTTCCGGGGGGACGACCCACAGCGGGGCATATGTGGACGAACCGAGAAACGACGTGCAGCCATACAACCCGCGCTCGCCGAGCAGGTGCCCCCGATCGCCGGCGAGCACGGTCCACGTGCGGTCCGCCTGGCCGTGGGTCGATAGCGCTTCACCGATCATGCCCACCGCCGCATCGAGCAGGCACACGCGGGCCAGGTAATGCTGACGGATGGTCACCGCGGTCGGCAGGTCGATGCGTTGCAGCAGATTTCGCGGGAAGGCGAAGTCGGCATACAGGTCGAGGTCGCGCTGTTCGGGGGGGACGATGCGGCGCTTCAGGCCGCTGCGCTTGACCAGGTCGAGGTACGGCCGGGGCGCGGGCAGGTCGTTGCCCGGGCCGGTCAGACTCACCAGCATCACCCAACGCCGATCGCGCGGCAGGGCCTCGATGCACGCGATCGCCGAGGCCAGAATGAACCCGTCGACATCATCGGTCGGCTCGTCCATCCCGTCGGCCATGCCGAAGGGACCGGATCGCAGGCGCACGGCCCGCTGCTGTTCGACCCTTTCCAGAATCCCCGAGCTTTCGGCATAGCGCAGGTACTCGCAATGTGACGGGTCGGCCAGGTCGACCTCGCCCACGAGCCGGGCTTCGTTGAGGTACTCGATGACCGGCCCGACGCGCCCCACGCCCACGGTGTGGTAGCCGGCCTCGGCGAGTCGGCCCATCCATCCAGCAACGACGGGGATCGGGTCGGCGTCGTCGGTCACGCCGTGCTGCCGCACGTGCAGGCCGGTCAACGCGCTGACCAGCGCGGGCATGCGTGCCGGGGAGGGGCTGACCGTGGTCAGCGCCAACCCGCTGGCGGCCAGCGCATCGAGGTGCGGGGTATGGATGGGCCACACGCCCGCGGCGCCCAGCGCATCGCCGCGCTGGCCCGAGGTGAGGACGATGAGCATGTTGCGATCCAACGGCATGTGGTTAGGTATCGACCGCCTTGCTCCGAGGGTTGCAGAATGATATCCGGCCGCGGCGAGGGGCGAGGCTGCAGGCGCGGGTTGCGGTGTTTATCATGCACCGATGCCCCCGGAATCGACCACGCCACAAGATGACCCGCCACGGCGAATCCTCATGATCCGCCCCAGCGCCCTGGGCGACGTGGCCCGGACGGTGCCGGCGGCAGTGTCGATTCAGCAGGCCTGGCCCGAGGCTCAAATCGACTGGCTGGTGCGCGACACGTTCGTGGATGTGGTCCGCCATCACCCGGCGGTGAACCAGGTCATCAGCTTTCCACGCCAGCGGTTCAACCGGTTCGGCCGCAGCCGCTCGGTCACGCGCGAGGTGATGCAGTACCTGCGGGACCTGCGGGACCGGGGCTACGACCGGGTGTACGACCTGCAGGGCCTGGGCCGCAGCGGGATCTTCACCTGGGCCACCCGCGCTCCCGTGCGCGTGGGCCTGGCCAACGCGGCCGAACTGGCGTGGCTGGGGTACAACCGTCGGCACGCCATCGATGCGGACATGCACACCGTGGACCGCATGCTCGCCCTGGTCGAAGCCGACGGCATCGAGCCGGTGCGCGACATGCGGCTGTACGTCGGGGACGACGATCGCGCGTGGGCCGACGCCTGGCTGGCCGAGCGGGGGATCGAGCCGGAGCGTTACGCCATCCTCGCGCCGACGGCCCAGTGGCTGAGCAAGCGTTGGCCGGCGGCGCGGTTCGGGCAGGTCGCCGAACGCCTGGCCGGTGGGGGCGCGTTCAACACGGCCATCGTGGTCGGCTCGCCCGGCGAAGATGAACAGGTCCGGCCCCTGCTCCAGCGGCACTGGACGATCCGGCTGCACGGTGTGGTCGGCAAGACCAGCGTGGGCCGGCTGATGGCGCTGATCGAACGATGCAGCTTCGCGTTGTGCAACGACAGCGCGGCGTTGCACGTGGCGGTGGGCCTGGGTCGGCGCTGTTTGGGCATTTTCGGGCCGACCGACCCGAAGCAGGTCGGGCCTTATCGCTATGACGTGGGGATGGTGCGTGCGCCGGGTGCCGAGTCGGTACACTATCGGGCCGCACGCCTGGACCAGGATTTGATTGCGAGCATCGATGTGCAGGCCGTGTGCGAGCAGGCCGAGCGTGTGCTGGCCGCGGCGCCCCCGCAAGTCATCCACCCCTGATGAGACGCGACGTGTCCGGGCAACGACCCCCCACCACCAACGACGCAAAGGGATGGCTGCAGCGCCTCCGCTGGTTTCTCGTGCATCACCTGCTTCACGCCGACGACTCGCCCAGCCGGATCGCGCGCGGCGTGGCGCTGGGCTTGTTCATCGGTCTGACCCCCACGTTCGGCGTGCAACTGATCATGTACTTTCCCCTGGCGTATCTGTTCCGAGCCAATCGGGCGGCGGGGTTCCCCTTCGTCTGGGTGACCAACGCGGTGACGCTGGTGCCGATCTACTGGTCGTGCTACTTCCTCGGGGCGAAGCTGCTGGGGATGGATCCGTTTGCGTTGCCGCTGCGTGAGCTGGCGGCCGACCACGGCGGGTGGCTGGATGAGATCCGTTACTTCTGGGACCTGTCGATGCAGTACGCCGCGCCGCTGTGGCTGGGGTGCATGCTGGTGGCGATCTTCTGGGGCGTGGTCGGATACTTCTTCACCGAGTGGGCGGTGACGCACTACCGCATCCGCAAATGGGGCTCGATCATCGTGCCGCGCCATCATACCGGCCACGGCGAAGACAAGGAGAAGGTCATCGGGCCATGAGCGACACGGCGGACGACAAGCTGATGCTGGCGTCGACGTCGCCGCGGCGGGCGAAGCTGTTGCGCGAGGCGGGGATCGCCTTCGACACGGTGGCGCCGCCGTTCGACGATACACACGCCGACCCGGGCGACGCCCGGCCGGCGCGGGCGGCCGAGGCGATGGCGTACCTCAAGGCCACCAGCGTTGCCGACGCGCATCCCGGTCGGCGGGTGCTGGGTTGCGACACGGTGATCGCCTGGCGCGAGCAGCGCCTGGGCAAGCCGCGCGACCGGGCGCATGCGGCGACGATGCTGCAGGGTTTGTTTGACGATGAGCACCAGGTCATCAGCGCCGTGGCTTTGGTCGAGACCGGCGACAGGCCGAGGCTGCGGCTGTTTCACGACGTGACGACTGTGCGCATCGAGTCCCCTTCGGCCGAAGCGATCGAGGCGTACCTGGCGGCCGGCGCGTGGGCCGGCAAGGCGGGGGGTTATAATCTGGCCGAGTTGGAGGACCGCTGGCGTTTCGAGGTCATCGGCGACCGGACGACGGTCATCGGGTTGCCGATGCAGCGACTGGCGGCGGAACTGGCTTCGTGGTAACCGATCGGGATCGAGTGAGCGCCACCCACGGACGAGCGAAGTACCCGGCGATGATGTCGGGCGAAGACCGGTCATTGACCGGGCGGCTGTATCGTGCCGCGGCCGGCGCAGGCGAAGGCTTTTACCGCTTTGCGGTCGAACGGCGCAACCGTCGGTTCGACGCCGGGCACGGTGTGCATCGCGCGCATTGCCCGGTGATCAGCGTCGGCAACCTCACCACCGGCGGGACGGGCAAGACGCCGATGGTGATCGACCTGGTCGAACGCCTGCGGGCCACGGGGCGGCGACCGGCGATTGTCATGCGGGGCTACATGGCCGGGGCGCCGGGCGAAAGCGACGAGGCGGCGGTGTATGCCGAACGTTTGCCGGATGTACCGGTGGTGGTGAACCCCGGCCGCGTGGCGGCGGCGGCACGGATTCAGCGCGACCTTCCGGGGCCGGGGCCGGGCGCGGACGTCGACACGATCGTGCTGGACGACGGGTTTCAGCATCGGCGACTGGCGCGGGAGGTGGACCTGGTGTTGATCGATGCGTCGCAGCCGTGGGGATACGGGCATGTGTTGCCGCGCGGCATGCTGCGCGAACCGCCGGAAAACCTGCGGCGGGCGACGGGTGTGATCGTCACGCATGCCGACCGGCTCGACGCGCAACAGCGGGACAAACTGGCCGCGCGGATCACCGACTACCACGGCGCGGCGCCGCTGGCATGGACGCAACACGTCTGGCAACGCATCGTCGATGCCGATGGGGTGACGTTGCAGCCCGACCGGTCGACGCGCGTGCTGGCGTTGTGCGGGATCGGCAACCCCCGGAAGTTTTTCGACGAAGCGGCGCGGCGGTTTGATGCGATCGACACCTTGGCGCTGGGCGATCACGAAGCCTACGGCGAGGCGACGCTGGCGCGGATTCGCGAGCATGTGCAACGAGCCCGGCCCGACGCGCTGCTGACCACGGAGAAGGATTGGGTTAAGCTGCGGCAGGTCGTCGACCGTTTGGCCGTCGAAGCGCCGATCTGGCGGACTGTGCTGGGCATCGCGTATCTGTCCGGCGCGGGCGCGATCGACCACCTGCTGGGGCAGGACTTGAGCAAGCCATGAACGAACTGATTCGAATGATGGACGCCTGGTCGTCGCCGCACGTCGTGGTGGTCGGCGATTTCATGCTGGACCGTTACGTGTACGGCGACGCCGAGCGATTGAGCCCGGACGCCCCGGTGCCGGTGCTGTGCGTGCGTGATACCGACGCCCGGCCCGGCGGCGCGGCGAACGTGGCGCTGTGCCTCAAGGCGCTGGACTGCCGCGTATCGTGTGTCGGGGTGACCGGCGACGACGAAGCGGGGCAGACGTTGCGGCAGCGCCTCGAAGCGGTCGGCTGTGATGCGTCGGGCCTCGTCGCCGACCCCAACCGCCCCACCACCGTCAAGCAGTCCCTGGTCGGCCTGGCCCAGCATCGCCATCCGCAGAAGATGTTCCGCCTCGACCATGAAGACAACTCACCGATCAGCAACGTGGTGAGTCAACAGATCGTCGAACGTGTCGACGCCCTGCTGGCCGACGCGCGTGTGCTGTGCATCGAGGATTACAACAAGGGTCTGCTCAACCCGACGTTGTGCGGCCGGCTGATCGAACTCGCCCGCCAGCGCAACGTCGAGGTGCTGGTCGACCCGGCGGCGATCGACGACTACCGGCGGTATCGCGGCGCGTCGTGCATCACACCCAATCGCACCGAAGCCGAGAAGGCGACCGGCACGTCCGCCGAGGCCGACAAGGTCAACGACATGGCGAGGCAACTGCTCGAATCGCTGGGCTGCGAGGCGGTGGTGCTGACGCTGGATCGGCACGGGGCGCTGCTGCTGGAGCGTGACGGGCAGCCCGAGCGGGTGCCGACGGTCGCGCGGAATGTATACGACGTGACCGGCGCCGGGGACATGGTCCTCGCCGCCCTCGCCGCCGCCCGGGCCAACGACGCCGACTGGCTCACCGCGGTGAAGATGGCCAACCTGGCCGCGGGGCTGGAGGTGGAGAAGTTCGGCGTCGTGCCGATCACCCTCGCCGAGGTGCTGGTCGCGGCCCTGCGCGCCGAACTCGGCGGGGCCAAGCTCCGCACGCTCGAACAACTCGCCACCGAAGTCAACGCCTGGCGCAAACAGGGCAAGACCGTCGCCTTCACCAACGGCTGCTTCGACATCCTCCACACCGGCCACATCAACCTCCTCCGCGGCGCCAAGGCCCAGGCCGACCTGCTCATCCTCGCGGTCAACAACGACGCATCCATCCGCCGCCTCAAGGGACCCGAACGGCCCATCGTCGCCGAACACGATCGCGTCGAACTGCTCGGCGAACTGCAGTGCGTCGACTACCTCGTGCTGTTCGGCGGACCCGAAGGCTACGAAGGCGGCGACCTCGACACCCCCCGCCCGCTCCTCCACGCCCTGCACCCCGACGTGCTCGTCAAGGGCGGCCAGTACGCCCGCCACGAAATCGTCGGCCACGACATCGTCGACGCTTACGGCGGCCGGGTCGTCGCCATCCCCCACGTCGACGGCCGCAGCACCACCGACATCGTCGAACGCATCCGCACCAACGGGTAGCCAATAGCCGGCGGCAAACTTGCCGCCGGGTCGCGCTGGACTGTTTCAATGACACCCTTGTGTGCGCGTAGGCGTCCGGCAGCAGGTTTGCTGCCGGCTGTTGCTCATCAACTCAATCATCCAGCCGCGCGAACCGTGCCTCGGGCCGGTCGACCTGTTCGTCGGCGTCGTAGGGCACGCCCATGTATTCGAGCGCCTGTTCGACGATGCGCTTCGTTGCCGGCGCGGCGACGGTGCCGCCGTAGTGGCCGATGGCTTTGTCAGGACGATGGATCGTCGTGACCACCACGATCCGGGGGCGGTTGAGCGGTGCGCCGCAGATGAAGCTGGCGGTGTAGGCGTTGTCGATGTAACCACCGCGCACGCGATCGGGCACCTGGGCGGTGCCGGTCTTGCCCCACAGGCGATACTTGTCACTGTCGGCCCGGCGACCGGTGCCTTCGGTGATGACCCGCCGCATGATCCGCCGCGTCTGGTCGGCGACCTCGGCCGACAGCACCGGTGTGAACATCGGCTCGTTCGTTTCCTCGGCCAGGATCGACGGCATCGGCGCGAACCCGCCGTTGGCGAACGCACTGAACGCCCGGGCCATCTGCAGCGACGTCACCGCGATCTCCTGGCCCATCGGCACGCTCGTCACCGAGTAATGATTCCATCGGCCCAGCGGATTCACGATGCCCGGCGATTCGCCCGGCAACCCGGACCCGGTCGGCGCGCCGAACCCGAACCGCCGCACCGCCGCGTACATCCGGTCGGCGCCCAGGTCCACGCCGACCTTCGCCATGCCGATGTTCGAACTCTTTATCAGCACGCCGGCCCAGGTCTGCATGCCGTTGCCGTGCGCGTCGTGCAGACGCCGCCCGCCGCTGGTCACATAGAACCCCGCCTCGGTGCAGTCGATCTTGTCGTCTACATGCGCGACCCCCGCCTCCGTCGCCGCGGCATGGACAAACGGCTTGAACACCGACCCCGGCTCATACGCATCGGTCACGCACGCATTCCGCCGCGTGTTCGGATCGGTGTTCCCCCCCTTGCGGGGGTCGAACGCCGGGTAGTTGGCCATGGCGAGAATCTGTCCCGTGCCCGGGTCCATCACGACGATCTGGCCGCGGGGGGCGCGGTAGTGTTCACACGTCGCCGCCAGCTCGCGCTCGGCGATCGCCTGCACCACCGCATCGATGCTCAACCGCACGTCCTGGCCGTGCGCCGGCGGCTGGTAGTCGGTCGGTTCGATCCACACCGCGCGCCGCTGCGCATCGCGCAGGTACTTCACCTGCCCCGGCTCGCCGATCAGACGACCCTCCATCGCGTATTCCAGTCCTTCGAGTCCGATGTGCTCGGCCCCGACAAACCCCACCACCTGCCCGGCAAGGCCTCCCTGCGGGTAGTGGCGGACCAGGCGCTTGTCCAGGCCGACCGCGCGCCGATTCAACCGGCGCACCGCCGGAATATGCCGCGGTTCGAGCAGCGGATCGATCACCACGTATCGACTGTCAGCCCGGCTGCCGATCAGGCGATCGATCCGGGCCGGGTCGTCGTCGGTGATCCGGGCCAGGTCCATGGCGAAGCGCTGGAAATCATCGATCAGTTGCGGATCGACGAACAGGCGATGGCCGACTTCGCTGACCGCCAGGGCGCGGCCTTCGCGGTCGAGCAGCGCCCCCCGCCGGGCGATCAGCGGGGCCTGGCTCTGGCGCGTGCCGGCGGTGGTTTCGAGCTGTGCCGGGGGTCGATGCTGCAACTGCACGACGCGCCCGAGCAAGGCGAACATCGCCACGGTCACGATCACGACGAACAGCCGCCCGATCGCCAGCGACCGGGACAACTGGCCATGCCGGGGATCGACCGCAGCCTGGGGATCGATCACGGCCCCTCCCCTTGCGATGGGTCATGAACCTGCACGACGCGGCTGTCGGCCTCGCCGCCGAACCGCGGCACGGCCGGCTCCAACGCCAGCTGCGTGTGCTGGATGTGCCGCTCGATACGATCGGGCGTGGTCACCGCCGCGGCCTGGGCCTGGGCCGCCCAGACCTCCTGCTCCAGTTGCCGGGCGTGGGCCCGGGCCGTCACGACGTCATGCGCCAGGTCAAGCCGCTCCTGGCGCAACGCCAACAGCGTCCCGCCAAGGACGACCGCGAACACCGTCAATGTCATCAGCTTGGCGAACATGGTGCGGGGGTTTGGGGCGATCCCCACCAGATCCTTTCAGGACATGGCGGGCTTGGCGTGTTACTGCTCGGGAACGACGATCGTGACGCCCTCGACGAGAACGTCGGGGTTTCGGATCTTGTCGGAGTTCATCTCCTGGAGTTTCTTCCAGTGTCGGGACGAGCCCATGAACTTTTGGGCGAGTTCGCTGAGCGTGTCGCCGGACTTGATGGTGTAGGTCTTCGTCCGGGTCGGCGCGGGTTGCTCGGTGGTCTGTCGCTCGGTCGCGTCAACCCCCCTTCCGGGGGCGGGGGCGGGGTTGCGCATGGGGATGAGGATGCGCACGCCGGTGCGGAGTGCGTTGGGCGAGGGGATGACGGTGCGCGGGTTGGCTTCGTAGATGGTGCGCCAGTACTCGCCGTTGCCGTAGTAGTCCCGGGCGATGGTGTACAGCGACTCGCCGGATTTGACGTGGTGGTACTGATCGCCGGCGCGGGTGGGCGTCGATTCCTGAGGCTGGCGCGTGGTCAGGACCAGCCGATCGACCGGCGGCGTCTCGCGGACCGGCGGGGCCGCGTCGTCGTCGCGGCCCAGACGCCAGATGCGGCTGTTCGTGGTCGGCTCGGGGTCGTCTTCCGGCTGGCGTTCATCCAGCAGTTGCACCTGCGGCAGCGGGTCGACGGCCGGCTCGCGGCGGCGCGGCTCGGGCAGGGGCTCGGACCGCTCGGCGAGTTGAGGCGAAGGCGACGACGACAGGCCCGGGTCGGTCACCGTTTGCGAACGGTCCGACGCGGCGCCGACGTGGTTGGCGGGGTTGGTCCGTTCGGCCACGGACAGATGGTCAGAGATGAGCACGCCGATCGCGAGGATGACCCCGAGCCCGACGAGCAAGCCGATCTTCGTTTCCTTTTGCATGTCCGTCCGTCCGTGACTTCGCAGCCAAGGCAAGTGTCGTTCCGTGACACTCGCCGGAGTTTACCCGATTTTCGGCCGGTCCGCGTCGGGCCACCGCATGGCCCGGAGCTTGGCCGAGCGACTGCGCGGGTTGGCCAGTCGCTCCGGCTCCTCCGGCCTCAGGGGCTTGGCCGCCAGCAGCGCCGCGCCGCGGTCCCGGGCGAGCGTTCGCAGGGCCCGCTTGACCTGGCGATCTTCGAGGCTGTGGAAACTGATGATCGCCGCGCATCCGCCCGGCTTCAGCATCTCACCCAGCGCATCGAGCAACGTGTCGAGTCGGCCCAGCTCGTCGTTGACGGCGATCCGCAGGGCCATGAACGTGCGCGTGGCGGGATGAATCCGCTGCCGCCTTGCCCGGGGCCCGTACACGTGCGTGCACAGGTCGGCCAATTGCCTTGTCGTCAGGATCGGCTGATTGCGGCGCTGTTCAACAATTTTTCGCGCAATCGGCCGACTCAACCGCTCCTCGCCGTACTGGTAGATCAGATCCGCCAGCTCGCGCTCGGCCAGCGCGTTGATCAGGTCCGACGCGGTCGTACCCGCCGACGGGTCCAGGCGCATGTCCAGCGGCCCGTCATGGGAGAAACTCAGCCCCCGCGCCGGGTCGTCCATCTGGTTGGAAGCGAAGCCCAGGTCCGCCAGCAACAGGTCGACGCCTTTGATGCCGCGTGACGCCAGCACATCGGGAGCCTGCGCAAAATCTGCGTGCTCGACGTGCACGTCCACCGGCGCGTCGGCCAGGCGTTGCCGCACGTAGGCGACGTTGGTTTCGTCCAGGTCGAGCCCGACGTATCGGCCGCCGGGCGCGAGGCGCGGGACGACCGCCGCGGCATGCCCGCCCCGACCGGCGGTGCAGTCGAGCATCACCTCGCCCGGCTGCGGATCGAGCAGACGCATGACCTCGTCGAGCATCACCGGCCGATGCCCGGGTTCGCAACCGGATTGGGCAGGATCAACTGGCATGATGTACATGATACGAAATGCGATCGTGATACAATCGGTTCCATGATCCAACTATCCTGCCCGGGTTGCGACAAGCGACTGGAAATCGACGATGGCTTCGCCGGCGGCATCTGCCGTTGCTACGACTGCGGCACGCTCATGACCGTCCCCGCCGACGCCACCGGCGAGGCCGAACAACTCCAACAGGTCGAACGCCCGGCCCGGCCCGATCGACCGGCCACGCCCGGCGCGCCGGCGCCCGAGCCGACCGAAGTCGAGGCGGCGCCCCAGACCAACACCTTCGTCACCGCCACCGGTCGCGAGGTCCAGATCTCCGACGCGCAGTTGCGCCGCGTGGTCGTGGCCCGCAAGCCTCGGATGGGCGTGCGCATCGGCGTGGTCGCGACGTTCGTTGTCATTGCCATCGGACTGATGGCGTTCGCCGGGTACCTGGCCATGAACGTGCTCAATCCGTCGGACAAGCAGGACGGCCCGGCCGTCACCATGGACAACCTCCTGTTCGGCATCACCAACAACCCCTACCTGAACCGGGACACGAACATTCTGACCACGCCGGTCGATCCCGCGGTCAGCCAGTCGATCGTCGTGCTTGTCGATCGGTCGCAGGAGATGGGCCCGTATCTGCCACACGTCAAGGACATCCTCGGCGAGAACCTCGCGACGCTCGGGCCGGAGATCGCGCTGCAGGTGATCTTCGTCGGCTCGTCGGTCGGGCCGATGTACCCCGATGCGCCGATGGCTTCGTTCGAGTGGGACTACCCGGCGATGGAGGCGGTGTTGGCACAAGCCACCGCCGGCGGCGCGTCGAGCCTCGCCCCGGGTATCACCGCCGCCCTGGCCGGGCAACCCGATCGCATCATCCTCGTCGTACACGAGCGGCCCGACGACTGGGATGCGGTGCGCGAAGCGGTGCCCGAGGGCGTGCGCGTGGATGCGGTGCAACTGGGCGATTCCAGCGGCAGCCTCAAGGACTGGGCCAAATCGACCGGCGGCCAGTACGCCGCGGCCCGCGACGACCAACTCGAAAAATGGCGCGACCAGTGGGCCAGGGTCCGCGGACATGCGGATGTGCCGACGGGACAGTAGACGCCCAAGCGCGGAGCATAAAACCGCAACCGGTGACTGCGGGCGGTGACGGGTTCGGCGTACAGCGGTAGGATAGGTGGCGATTGGCCAATCCGACGGTTTTTGTCCGCGTCAGACCCTGGCCTGGCCCCCGTAATGATAAAGAACATCTATCTCATTCGACATGGCGAGAGTCAGCGGCAGGCTCAGGAGAGCGAAGATCGCGTGAACTCGCCGCTCAGCGCGTTGGGGCGGCGGCAGGCCGAGCGGCTACGCAAGCGGTTCGCGGGCGTGGCGCTGGATGTGTTGTACGTGAGCCCGCTGACTCGGGCGGTGCAGACAGTCGATGGGGGGCGGCTGGCGGCCAAGCGCGTGATGATGGACAGCCGGGTGATCGAACTGGGCCAGGGACCGGCGTTCTACCAGGATGTGGCGTTGACCGATCCGCCCGATGGAGCCGAACCGGACCGGCACGGGGCCAACGGCTGATCCGTTACTGAAACGACCACCATCATGCTGCCGACCTGCTGGGCGACGCGGATCCGCAGATCTGATGGAGCATCCGTGGATCAGAACATGCGTCTGGAAATCATCTCGGGCAAGTCGCCGTATTGGCAAAACGCTGTTCACGCCCAGCCTCTCGTAGTGGTGTCGCCGCCGCAGCAATACATGTCACCCGTGACGCCGCCGGCATCGCTCGGCGCGTCCGCCCCCGGAAGCGACGGCTTGCGGTAACGGTCATGTGACGATCATGTAAGCGCGTTTGGCACCGCTGCTTCGCCGCGGGCTTCGCAGAGCAGACTGCAAAACGTCACAGTGACAGGAGTTGTGATGCAGTCGCATGCTCCGCCCGACCCTTGGCCTGCGTAGCTTCAGCGAAGCAGGCAGCCTCGCGCCGGACATCATCGAGGCGATCCTGCGTGGCGACGAGCCCGACGGGCTGTCCCGAGCGCCGTCGAAGGGAACCTGCTCGTGCTACGTAGCAAGCTACTACGCAGCGTAGTACCGGTGCGGTGGGATGAGCAGAGGAAGATGAATCATCCGGCTTTGACGCATTTCTCGGCGCGGGTGCCAGCGGAGACGGCCATGGTCGTGAGCTTCGGGGCGGCGGGCGCGGCGGCCGCATCATCGGTCAAACGCCGTTCGGGGATGCGTCTGGCCGGCGGCGCGGACAGTCGTTTGGGCTTGATGAACATCAACCGCAATGCCCAGCCGGTGGTGCGGCGAATGGTATTGGCCAAGCCCATCATGCCGACCCACTGCATCCCCGCGGGCTTGAGCCCCACGCGGGTTCTGCTTTGTATCAGCGCCTTGGTCAGCCAGACGGGGTTGTAGAAATAGGCATAGGCCGCCATGA
>CAYYPN010000019.1:14745-18627 GCA_964473545.1 uncultured Planctomycetaceae bacterium | reverse complement strand
CCGGCAACATCGTCGAACTGCACTGTACCTACGACCCGGCCACGCGCGGCGGCGACAACCCCCCGCCCGACGCCGACGGCAAGGTCCGCAAGGTCAAGGGCACGCTCCACTGGGTCTCGGCCCGCCATGCCGTCGACGTTGCCGTGCGGCTGTACGAGCACCTGTTCACCGCGGAAAACCCCCTCGATGTCCCCGATAGCAGCAACTGGCTGAACAACGTCAACCACGACTCCCTCCACACCCTCACCGCCAAAGCCGAGCCCGCACTCGCCGACACCCGACCCGGCGACCGCTACCAGTTCGAGCGCATCGCTTACTTCACCACGGACCCAAACAGCATCCCGAACACCCCGGTGTTCAACCGCATCGTGACGTTGAAAGATTCCTGGGCGAAACAGAAGAAAGGCTGACACCGTAAAACCCCGGGATCACCATCCCGGGGCAAACACGCACTCAAACCTCCGGCTCCGGCATCGTCTCGACAAAGTCAGCCACCTCATCCAACGACCCCGAGCGCGCGTTGCGGACGTAGAACCCGCTGACCGCGTTGCCCACCGCCACCGCCTCGTTGACCTCGCACTCGGCCAGCAGCCCCAGGCAGAACCCCGCGTTGAAGTTGTCGCCCGCCCCCGTGCTCAGCCGCGGCGTCTTCGTGAACGGCGCCGTGCCGAACCCGGTCGCCACACCGCCATCGACCTCGATCGTCGCCGCGGCGGTTTCGCGCGGGTGGATCACCACGCCGTACAACGACAACGCCTCACGGATCGCCGCCGAAAGATCCTCGATGATCGCCGCCGGGTTGTCGGTCGGGTCGATGTCGAGCACGCGCGCCACCTGCACCGACTCCTTGAGGTTCACGCCGAGCACGACGTTGGAATTGGCCTGCAGGCGGGCCATCAGGTCCAGCGCCTCCCGCAGGTCTTCAAGGGTGCGCTTCTCCGGGTCGGCCAGGTCGACGAACAGCAGTTGCCGCCGCGTGGTCCGCGGCAGGATGTCGTCAATCAGCCACTGCCAGATGTCGTTGGTGGCCGTGAGCATGGTCCAGTTGACCATGCCGAGGAGGCTGCAGTTGCTGATGATTTCTGCAAACTTTGCATCGCCGAGCACCTCCTTGATGCGCTGCGGGCCGACGTCGCGGATCGTCGCATGCTTGCCCAGCATGAGCTTGCCGTCGGTGAATTCCAGGCAGTCGGTATACCCCGGCTCGCTGATCGAGTGGCACGTCGCGGCATTGGCCAGGTCCATGAACGCCGGATGTATCTCCGGATACCCCAGCGCGCCGACGTACGTCACGGGCAGACCCATCGCGGCCAGGGCGTTGGCCATGATCGGGCCGTTGCCTCCGAGCTTCTGCAGCTTGATCGCCAGCTCGTAGTTCGCACTGTGGCCCGCGGCCCCGAGAATCCGCTGGCCGAACTGCTCGATCGTCTTCATCGGCGTGTAGTCGTCGACGCTATGACGCTTGTCGACCACGTCGATGATCGAATCGACAAACCCGTCGAACCCGACGGTCACCGGCACATCGTCTCGCTTCGCGGCGAACTGCCGCAGTCGGGCGGCGGCGCTGCGGTTGATCTGGTCACGATCTGACATCGTTGAAATACCTCACTCCACAAAGTCGCGGGCGGCGAAGGATACCCCTTGCCCCCACAAACCCGCAAGTCACCCAAGCCGGACCTGAACGCAGCGAAGGTCCGGATGAACCCGTCATCCGGGGGGGGCGGTACAATCCACAGCATGCTCGCAGGCCTGGCCACGTTGATCTGGACCGCACCCGGCGCGCTGGCCGGGCTGGCGGCGGTGATCCTGCCCATCGCTGCGCATCTGTGGTCGCGCCGCATGGGGCCGCCGGCCGTGTTCCCGTCGATTCGCCTCGTCCTCGCCGCCGATCGCCGCGTCACCCGACGTCGCCAGTGGCGCGATCGTCTGCTCCTGCTGATCCGATGCCTGGTCGTGGCAATGATCGTCCTCGCCGCAGCCCGACCCCAGTGGCGGACGCGCGAGGCGCAGGCCGCGGCGGCCGCCGACGCGAAGGGGACGCATCATGTGCTGATCCTCGACGCCTCGACCTCCATGCAGCGGGCCGAGCGAGGTCGCAGCCTGTTCGACCGGGCGCGTGATCAGGCCGTCGATGTGCTTCGGAAACTCGATGCCGACGCACGCGCAACCATCATCCTCGCCGATGCTCAACCGCACCCACTCTGGCCCGAGCCGACCGATCGACTCGATGCGCTGGCCCACGCGTTAAGCAAAGTCGAACCCGGCTACGGCCACGCCCAACTCAACCGCGCCCTGGCGATGGTCGACCAACGCGCCGTTGTGCACTGGTTCACCGACGGCCAGGCCACGGCGGCGTCCGACATCGACCGCCCCGTCACCGAACACCGCGTCGGCGAAGCCGCCCCCACCGCCAACCTCGCCCTCGCCGCCCCGCGTCTCGACCCGCCCCGCCCCATCGTCGGCCATGCCGCCGCGTTCGCCTTCGACGTGGTCAATCACGCCGGCCAACCGGCCACCGTCACACTGCAACTGGCCGGTCCCTTCGGCGCCGTCGCGCGGCAAGTCGACCTCGCGCCGCGCGGCCGCACCACGGTCACGCAGGCCATCCGTTTCAACAACACCAGCCCCGCCGCACTGTCCGCCCGCTTGCCCGATGACGCATTCAACCTCGATAACACGTTGAGCGTCGTCGCCCTGCCGCGCCGGCCGTGGCGCGTGGCCGTGATCGGACCGGACGTTGTCGCACTGAGTCGCGCCGTCGAACCGGGCCAGGCCAGTCCCTACCGCGTTGTGAATGACCGTGGCTCGGCCGACTTCGTCGTAACAACCAGCGATGTGACGCCCGGTTTCGCCCGCAATTTACTACACATCGGACCGCTTGCTGACGACGTGTTGCTCGAAGGGACGGCAAGCCTCACGACGCATGACGCGAGCCGCCCGCCGTGGCGCGTGTTCGAAGGCGAGGCCCTGGCCACGCTGCTCAACCTGACCTTCACCACACGCTATGCCCTGCGCGTCGAAGAAAATGCGACTATGCTCGCAACCTGGCCCGAGGGTGACGCGGCGATCGCCGCCCGCACCATCCACGGCCGACACACGATCCAACTCGGCGCGGCCATCAACGACCGCATCGTTCATTCACCGGCGTTCGTTCCCCTGGTTCACGAACTGCTGGCCATGCTGCAACCGCAGGCGGCGCCGCCGACCACCGTCGGCACGCCGGCAAGCCTCCCCCTGCCGCGCGACGCTGATCCGGATCGCCTGCGCGTACTCGACCCACGCGGCAACCCGGTCGATGCGACGTTCATCACCGACAACACCGGCACCCGGGTCACCCTCGACCGCGCCGGGTTGCCGGGCGTTTATATCGTTGTCGACGCCAATGACGCCCCGACAGCCGCAACGACCGCCTTGATCGATCGGCGGGAAAGCGACCTACGGCGTGGCCCGACATTAGCGGGTCCGCCCTCACCATCACAAGCGACGGCTTTGACCGAACCCAAAACGCATGTGACGTATACGCAGCGTTTGCTGTGGCCGTGGTGCATCGCCGCGGCGATCGGACTCCTTGCGGCCGAAAGCCTGTTGGCCGGTCGGATGTCCGTCGAGCATGACCCGGCGGTCACATCGGCCGACGAACTGGACCTGACACGCCAACCGGAGGCTACGTCATGAGCGACTGGTTCGACATGACCTGGCAGCCGGCGGCGCCGATGGGGGTCGTTATCGCGATCGGCGTGGTCCTCGTTGGACTGACGTTGATGATGGCGGGGCGTGAACACGTCGCAAGTCGCCCGATTCGACTGGCGGTGCTGGCGTTACGCCTTGCGGCGGTCGCGGCGATGGTCGGGTTGCTGGTCACGTCGGCGCGCGCGACGCGGC
>CAYYPN010000019.1:2922-14735 GCA_964473545.1 uncultured Planctomycetaceae bacterium | reverse complement strand
CCGGTGGAGTCCGGTGACGGCCGCGCCACAACGCTGGTGCTCCTCGACACTTCCGCAAGCATGGGGCAAATCGGCGCGCGCGGGTCGGACCGTCTCGGTCATTTAGTCACCCAATACCTGAACGAATCGACGCTGAATGCGCTCAAAAGCGTCACGAACGTGCGCCTGATCGCCTTCGACGTCGAGGCTCGAAGTGTGACCGATGCCCCGGGTCTGACCGCCGACGGCAGCGCGTCAAACCTATACGAAACGGCTGCGGCCGCGCTGACCGAGGGACCCGATGCGGTGCTGATTCTCAGCGACGGCGCGGCGACCGACGCCGAATGGGCCGGCGCGTTGGAAGCCCTCGGCCGACGCGCTCGGGCGCGCGGGGTGACGTTGTTCGGCGCGAGTATCGAGCCCGGCGAACCACCGGCCAACGTATCGCTGGCCGCGTACGCCCTGCCGCCGCGGGTGTTCGAAGGCGAAGCCGCCGAACTGACCGCGATCGTTCAACGCACGCGCTTCGATCAGGCTGAGTCATTGACGCTGACGTTGAACGTCGACGGCAACGCGGCGCGCGAACTTCGCATGCCGCTGGCGGCCGGCCAGCGCGAACGGCGCGTGACGCTCCGGCACACACCCGAACCCGGTCCCCACCGGCAGATCGACTATGCGTTGCACGTCGAGCCGACGGCTGGCGAAGTCGACGTTGCCGACAACACGCAGCATGTCATGGTCGATGCGCTGGGGCGACGGTTGCGTGTGGCGCTGTTCGAGGGGGAGCCTTACTGGGACACACGGTTCATGATCGATGCGCTCGCGTCCGATCCCCGGAACGAGCTGGTGGTCGTGCAGGCGATTGGCGATGAGCTTGAACGCGTCGCCACGTACAACGACGGCAACACCGCGATCCAAGGTACCGATGCGCCGACTTCATACGACCAGCTTCGCACGTTCGACGTGGTGATCCTCGGGCGCGGCGTCGAGCGATTTTTTCCCGGCGCACAGGCACAGGTCCTGCGTCGTTACGTGACCGAAGCGGGCGGCGGGCTCATGTTCGCGCGAGGCGATCCCTTTGAAGGCGACGATGCGGCGACGGCGGCGATCGGGCCGCTGGTTCCGGGGGACTGGGCCGAGCGCCTGGTCGAGCCGCTGATGTTGCGGCCGAGTGAAAGCACGCCCTGGCCGGGTGAGGTGGATCGCGTGCTGGACCTGCCGCACATGATCGGGGGTACGCGCATCGACGGGCCGCGGTCCGGTGCGGTCGTGCACATGCGACAGGCTTCGCCCCACGCGCAGACGCCGGGCGAGGCGGCGCTCGTGAGTCATCGCGTGGGGTCCGGTCGTGTACTGACGGTGTTGACCGAGGGGCTTTGGCGTTGGGCGATGTTGCCGCCGCGGCTGGATGAATACCGGGCGGTGTACCACACGCTGATCAACCGCTCGGTGCGACACCTGGCGACGGGCGATGCGCTGCTGGGCGACGCCAACGCGACGCTGCACGTCGACCCGGTCAATGCGCGCGTGGGGGATGGGGTGACGATCACGTTGCAGCGCCCGTTTGAAGCCGGTCAAGAAGCCGTCCGCGTGACCATCGGGGATGCGCATGGGCGAATGCATGGGGTGATGCTTGGGCGGTCGATGACGGATCCGATCGGGTTGAGCGGGTCTTTTGTTGTAAGGCGAAGGGGCAAGCACACGGTTGCTTATGACGGGGGTGAAGGTGCGCCGGTTCGAGCGTGGTTTTTCGCCGACGCGGCGGTGGCGGAGTCGGCGCACATGGCGGCGCGGCCCGACTGGTTGGCGGCGCTGGTGACGGCGTCGGGTGGGCGGATGCTGCATGATGGGGATGTGGGGGCGATGGTTGATGTTTTGAAGAATGCCAGGGCAAGTGCTAAGCCGCAAGCGGCTTCGGAGGGGGGGACCTCCCGGGGGCCGGTGGTGGGATGGATTGTCATCGCCGTGGCGCTGCTGGCGATCGAGTGGTTTGTGCGACGGGGGGTGGGCATGCGATGAACGTGACGTTGCGTGGTCAACTCGATGGTATCCGTGCTGCCCATCGTCGTGCCGCGCGGCGGCGCCGCGCATTGCAGGGCGCGGCCGCCTGGCTGGCGGGGCTGCTGGTGTTGGCGGTGATCGATGCGAGCTGGTCGGGCGTCGCCGCGGCGACCGGTGAGGACCCGTTCGCCATCGTCGAGTCGCCCTGGTGGTTGCGGATCATCGCGGCGACCGGTTTGGCCGGGAGATTGGTCGTCGTGGTATGGCGATCAAGGGTGCGGCTGGACGTGCCGGACTGGCGTTACGCCCGGCTGTGCGAGCAGCGGTTGGGACTGCACGACAACCCACTGGTGAACGCGGTGCAACTGCAAGCTCGGGATGATGCGTTGTCGCATGAACTGGTCGCGCGGGCTCGGCGGCAGGCGGACGAACTGGCGCAGCGCATCGAGGCAACCGACGTGATCGATACGCGGCCGCTGCGCCGGGCGCGTCGGTGGTTTGTCGGGGTGCTTTTGGCGTGGGCGATCGTGGCGGGGGTGAGCTGGGGCATGACGGTGTTCGGCCCGAGCCCGTTGAGTGTGGGGGTGGTGCGGGTGACGATGCCATGGGTGGACCAACCGCCTTACGCGATGGTGAAGTTGTACGCAGGACACGGTCCGACGCCGGCGGCGGTGGGCGATGACGTCCACATCGGCGCGCGTGCCCTGAGTCGCCGATCCCTTCCGGGGGCGCGCGTGCGGCTGGGCGATGGGCAGGTCATGCCGATGATCGGCGTTGACTCGGGTTTCGAGTTGACGTTGCCGGACGTGCGCGAGCCGATGCGTTACGTGGTCGAGGCCGGGGGGACACGCACGCGGTGGCGGCGGATCGACCCGTTGCGTTTGCCGCGGATCGAAGGGGTGACGGCCCGGGTGCATGCTGACCAACGCACGACGCCGATCGGCTGGCCCCCCACCGGACCGGTGCGGGCGCTGGCGGGGGCGACGCTGGAACTGCGTGTATTGAGCAACCGGGACGATGCGGTGATCGAGGGCGCAAATGCGGACGGCCTGCATCTGTCGGTACCGATTCAACCGGGTCGAAAGCGTGTGGCGTTCGGCCTGCGGACGCCGGACGGATTGACGTCGCGCGAGCAGGTGATGTTCGAACTGGTGGGGCTGACGACGAGCGAGATGCGCGAGGTTGCGGGCAAGACCGGTGAACCGGCGGAAGGCGAGTCGATGGTGAGCGTGCCGCTGGTCGCCGAGGACGCGGCGGCGAGCGCGGCGACGGTCTCGGAGGACGGCGCGCTGGCGGAACTGTCGTCGGGCGAGGCGGCGGAGGGGTCGGTTGAAGCGCGAAACGGCGAAGCGGATTCGGAGGTTGAACCGGGCGAGGGGGTCGGCGGCGGCATGCAGGGCGAGGGGATGGGCCAGCCGCCTGCAGCGGTTGCAGGTGATGATGCGGTGGGGATCATGCTGGAACGCATGAACGTCCGGCCGGAGATGCGGGCCCGAATCCGGGCGTATGCCGACGCAGCGCCGCGGGCCTATCGTGAGTTGACCGCGCAATACTTTTTGCGATTGGCCGAAGACGAAACACGATGAAACCGCGCCTCGCCATTCTGATGCTCTGCCTGTGCGGCGTTCTCGTCGGCGCCGACGATCGCCCGGCGATCCGCGTGGGCAAGCTGACCTACGCCGATGGGGTGAAGACCGAATGTTTCGCCGATGCGTTTCTGGCCGAGGTCGACCGAAAGAGCACGCTGCACGTCGACCGCACATTGCATGAGGTCGATGCGGGTTCGGAGGAACTGTTCAATCACCCCATGGTGGTGATGGCGGGAGAGAAGTCGTTCGCCTTGACCGCATCACAGGAGGCGAACCTGCGGGCGTACCTGATGCGCGGCGGGTTCCTGCTGGCCAGTGCGAAGTGCGAGGACAAGGCATGGGATGCATCGTTCCGGGCGATGATCGAGAAGCTCGTACCGCGGGGGAAGCTCGAGCCGATCGCGGTGGATCATCCGCTGTTGCACACGCTGTTCGAGATCGACCAGGTGAGGACCGTCTGGCCGACCGAGCAGCCGTTGTGGGGGCTGACGATCAACGGTCGTCTGGCGGTGTTGTATTCGCCGGTGGGGTTGAATGATTCGTCGAGCCTGCCGACCGAGTGCTGCTGTTGCGGGGCGAATGATGTGCAGAACGCGAAGCAGATCAATGCGAATGCGGTGGTTTATGCGGTGACGCGATAGACCCCGGGCCGGCGCTGCGCTCTGGCCTGGCGCGGGGATGTGGTCAGTGTTGGGCGGCCCAGGTTTTGAGGCGAGGGAGGATGACTTCGACGGCGATGATCTTGATGCAGGCGGCGATGGGGATGCAGAGGATCAGACCGTAGAGCCCGCCGACCGCGCCGCCGATGAACAGGACGATGAGGATGGTGACCGGGCTCATCTCCATGCTCTTGCCCTGGATCCACGGGGTGAGGATCCAGCCTTCGAAGAACTGGACGACGGCGAAGACGAGCGAGGGCCAGATGACGACGTCGAGCCAGTCGAACCCTGCGGCTTCAGGGCCGCTGGTGGCGTTGAGGTAGGCCATGAGCACGGCGATGGGCCAGACGATCCCGCCGACGTAAGGGATGAGGCTGAGCGCCCCGGCGGCGAGGCCGAGCAGCAAGGCGTAAGGCACGCCGCAGATCCACCAGCCGACACTGAACAGCGCGGCCATGATCAGGGCGATGACCACGCGATCGCGGAAGTAGGCGGCGACAACGGTGTCCATACGGTCGATGATGTGCAGGGCCCGGTCGCGCGACCCGGCGGGGATGTACTGTCTGACATTGCGGACCATCGGGCCGAAGTGCCAGGCGAAGAAGAAAAAGTAGAACGGGATGAGAATGAGCATGAGGCCGACGTACGTCACGGCACCGACGACGGTCTGGATGAACGAGGCAACGTTACCCGTCCCGGCGAACAGCCAGTGCACGGTCTGACTCAGATGTTCGGCGGGGTCCTCGCGGAAGGCGGCGATGCGCGCATCGAGGGTCGCCCGCAACCCGGCGGGGTCGAGGTCGGTGTGTTCTTTCAAGCGCTCGGCGAGGCTTTCGACGTAGCCGGGAACGTTGTCGATGAGCTGCTCGGTTTCATGGCCGATGATGGGCCCGAGCCACACGCCCAGTCCTGCCAGGAGCAGCGCCAACAGGAACAGCAGGATGGTGATGGTCAGGGGTCTTGGCATGCCGTGGCGTTGCTCGGCCCAGGTGATCAGCGGGTCGAACAGGTACGCCAGGAACAGCGCGATGAGCACGGGGGTAAAGATGCCGCGCAGGTAGAACCCGAACCACAGGAGGAAGGCGACCAGGGTGACGATGGCCAGGTCGCGCACCCAGCGGATCTGCCAGAGATGTGGCCCGACGCGAGGGCCGGGGGTGCGTGGTTCAGCCATGCGCGATCGAATCCGTGTAGGCGTCCTCGAGGGGGACCTCGTTAACGGGGATGTCGCAGTGGAAAGCCTGGTCGAAGTCGAAGACCTCGTCGAAGTCGTGGAGCGTGTCTTCGCTGGTTTTCTGCATGAGCCCGCCGTTGACCATGGCGAAGACGATGCGGCCGATGTCTTCGGTGCGGTTGATCCGCCACCGCCGCAATATGGGCCGGGCGAGCATGCCGTATTGCTTCAACGCCAGATCGCGCAAGCCTTCGCAGAGCTGGCGGCCGGAGACGTGGCGTTCGGCTTCCTCCAGTTGCCCGGGGTCTTCGTGGACCGAATGGACGGCATGGTCCAACGCCCGCCGCACAAAGTGAAACGCGTCGATCGGATAGCGCGTGGCGGCGGCGATCTGTTCGAGGGTCTGGGCCGGATGTTGCGGGTCGGATTCGCTCATGGAACGTCAGGCTTTCGCGAAAAACGGCTCGGAATCGAACCGTCTTGAGTTTAGATCGGCATACGCAGCACGACAACTACACCTTCGCCGGGCGGACGCTGAGGTGGGGATGGGCGTCGATGCAGAACCGCAGGGGCTTGGCGGCCCATTCCTTGGCGTAGGCGACGCCGATGCGGGGGCAGGCGACGATGCGCGAGGCGGAGATGCCGCGGCGGCCTTCGACCCACAGGGCGTCGCCGTCGACGAGGTCCGTGCCGTCGAGCGCGCGGTCGATGGCCAGGGCCTGCGTGAGTTTGGCCGGGCCGGAGCACAGGTCGACGTCGCGCCGGCGCTGGCGGTGGGCTTGCATGACCGCGAGGCCCTCGACGGGTTCGAGGGCGCGGATGAGCACGGCGGTGGGGACCTCGGCACAGTCGGCGACGACGTTGAGGCAGTGGTGCATGCCGTAGGTGAAGTAGACGTAGGCGCAGCCGGCTGGGCCCCACATGCTGGCGTTGCGGTCGGTGCGTCGGCCGCCGCGGGTATGGGCAGCTTTGTCGGGGATGCCGAGGTAGGCTTCGGTTTCGACGATGCGCCCGGCGAGGCGGCGGCCCTGGAAGTGGCGGACAAGCGTGCGGCCGAGCAGGGCGCGGGCCAAGGTGACCGGGTCACGCTGGTAAAAGCGTCGGCTGAGCCGGTCGGCGGTCATGGCCGGGCGGCCGGGCGGCGCGGGACGAGGCCCAGCGCGATGATGGCGAGTTGGCTGAGAATGAACAGGCCCAGCCACCTCGCGGCCGAGTCCATGAAGCCGTAGCTGTGCAACCCGACGCCGAGCATGTTCACGCCGAACCACGACCAGCTTGTGATGATGTTGCCGAAGACGGCGAGGACGGCCAGGCCGCGCAACTTGATGATCCCGCCCCAGCGGGCGTGAAGGATCAGCGCGTTCCAGATGACGATGATCAGCGCGCCGTTTTCCTTCGGGTCCCATCCCCAGAACCGACCCCAGGACTGGTCGGCCCAGATGCCCCCGAGCACGGTGCCGACGAAGCTGAACAGCAACGCGAAGCAGACCGTGCCGTAGATCATGCGGGCGATGGCCCGGGCGTCGCCGGTGCTGGACGCGCCGATAATCAGGCGATGAAAGATCAAAGCGATGCCCAGCACACCGGCAGCGAACGTCGCGGCGTAACCGATGGTCACCGCGATCACGTGCGTCGCCAGCCAGAAGTTGGTGTCGAGCACCGCCTGCATCATCTCGAGCGTCTCGCCGTCCGCGGCCAGCTCGAGGTTGATGGCGATCACAAGGGTGACGAATCCGATCACCGCCGCCAGCGCCGCGCCGATGCCGCGACGGTGAATCCATTCCAGAATCATCGCCAGCCCCACCGCCGCCCAGCCGACGAACACCGCCGAACTGTACAGGTTCGTCACCGGCGGTCGGCCCTGGAGGATCATGCGGATGACCAGCGCCGCGGTGTGCACGACCAGCGCCAGCAGGATCACCCCCGACGCCCCGCGCAACAGCGGCCAACCGGTCAGCCACGCCACGACCACCAACAGGAACGCCAGCACGTACAACGCCGCGGCATGCTTCAGCGGCGCCGCCTGGTTGAAACGATACTCGAGGTTGGCCTGATCGACCGCCCCCGGAACCCAGCGTTCGAGGTCCGTGCGATACGCGGCAAGGTCACGGTTGAATGCGGCGGCGTCACCGGCGGCGTAGTCGGCGAGCAGCCGGCCAAAGCCCTCGGTTGCCGCGTCGGCGTTGCCGTGCACCTGCGCGCCGTGCGCCGCGTCGAACAGCGTCCGCCAGTTGCCGTCGCTCGTCGTCGGGGCTACCGCATGCGGCAAACGCCAGCTCGCCAGCGCGCTGACCGCATCGAGCTGGTTGGCCAGCTCCAGCGCCTTACCTTGAAACAGCGACCGCTCGCGCGCCTCGACCTGCGACGCGGCCTGGGCCTGGCGCATCAGCTCGTCCAGCCGGGGATGAAACTCACTCAACGCGTAACGCAACCCCTCGCGCTCGGGCAGGTCGAGGGAAGCCAGCAGTTGCAGGTTGTCGATCCGGAACACGCGGACGTTGCGGGCGGTGTCGGACCGGCCCACCGTGGCCGACATGACTTCGAGCATCCACTTGACCGCGGGCTGACGCCCGCCGTCGGGGTCGGCATACGTGCGGCGATCGCTGATCATCAGCAACATCTGCCGCGCCAGCGAATCCATCGGCTTGACGCGGCCGCCATGCACCACCGGCAAGCGGGCGAAACCCTCCAGGTCATACGGCGAATCGACCGCCTTCGGCGCCAGCGCCGAGCCGATGTACGCCAGCCCCAGCGCCACCATGACCGCGGCCACCGTCCAGCTTGTCGCGCGGCGGGTCATGCTCCCCCCTTCCCGCCGCGCGCCAGGTAGCGCCACAGTGAAATCACAAACTGCACGACCAGCCCCAGCGCGATCATCCCACTGGCCACGTACGGCATCAGCCACCCCGGGTTGTGTACGACCTGCAACACCGTGCCGGTGTCGTTGGGCTTGTACGCCGCCTGGTAAAACGTCAGCCCCGCGTAACGCAGCGGCTCGTTCATGCGGATCAGCACTTCCCGATCCTCACGCCGCGACGGGTCGATCAGACGCAACCGCGACGAAAAGTTCTTCGGCTTGTCCGTGCCCAGGTAACGATCGTGCCTGAAGTCGATCAGCCGCAAGGCGAACGGCAGATACGAACGCTTGAAGCGAAGGAACAGGTGATACGTGCGGCGGTTGTGTTCGACGACCTGCGGCCGCGCGGGACCGGCCAGGCGCGTCGACACCAGGTAGGTCCCCAACGCGCCGCCCGCCGAAGCGTTGGGGTCGGATATCTTGACGTAGGCCGACGGCGTGTCGACCTGCTGGTCCGCCTCGGCGCCGGCCACGACCGGCCGCTCGGACGCGACGAGCATCGGACCATCCCCCGCCGTCGCCGGGTTCGGCAGGTCCGCCCCACCCCCGGCCGTGCTCATCAGCACGCTGTTGTCCATGTACTCGACCACTTCGACACGCAAGGGCAACGTCGGATCGTCAATCACGCCGCCTTCGTCCAGCCGCGACTCGGGGATCGCGTACACCTGGTCGTAGCCGGGGTTGGATTTGTCGATGATGACCAGCTCGACTTCGCGGATGTCTTCGATGAAGTTGCTCGCGCCGCCTTCGTAAATCGTCATCTGGCCTTCTTCGGCAAACGCGCCGGTGACGAACTCCGACAGGATCAGCACGATCAACCCCGAATGGATGAGGATGATCCCGCTCCGCCGCCAGGTCATGCGGAAGCGGGTCAGGTGCGCCGCGACGAGGTTGACCAGCAGCGCCCCGCCGATCAGCCAGCCCCCCGGAAAGGGAAGGGTGACGTTCCAGTCCGTCGCGCCCAGCAACAGCGCATCGACGTCGATCCACGCGATGGCCGTGCGGAAGTACTGGTCCATCACCGTCCAGATGCCCAGTTCCACCTGGGCGCCGGTGCCGGCGAAGATCAGGAAGATCGATAATCCGAACAGCGTCACCGTCAGCCGCAGTGAAGCGAGCGGCTTGACCACGTGCATGGCCCATGAAGTTTCAGCCATCGCCGCCCCCCGCCGCGGACGCTTCGGCGAACTCCATCGACCGGACAAACCGCCACAACCCGGCGGCGTGTTCGTCGACGACGTTCCGGGGACCGGTCATTTTGACGAACCACCACCCGCCGCCCTGCCTGATCATCGCCACGGCGATCGCCTGCGCTTCGCCGCGCAACACGGTGTGATAGCTTTCGTGAGCCTCGGTCGTGCCGGCTTCGAGCATCCGGTGGGCCGCCGCTTCATGCACCGGCTCGACGCCGATCTGTCGCAGCCAGCGGTTGATGTTGCCGGCCACGTCGAGTTCCATCCGCAGGAAGATCACCGTCACCTCGGCGGACGCGTTGGGGTCGCCCACGTCAAAGGCGGCGAGGCGCATCTGGTCGGCCGGCTTCTCCCGCCAGCCCTCGGGCACGTCGTAGGTGATCGGGCCGCGCTGTGGCGGCGCGGGTATCGACTGCTCCGCCATGGCCGGCCGCTGCGTCCGCGGGGGTTGGGGATGCGGGTCGATCACGTGCGGCTTGGGCACGCGATAGCTGCGGACCGGCTCTTCGTCGTCACAACCGACGAGCCACACCGCCAGACACAACACCACCAACGTCAGCCAATGCTCCCTGTGCATGAGGACGCCATTGTAGGCAGCGTGCCATAAAGCCGCGACCGGTGGTCGCGGTCTTTCACACGCACGCAGATGACTCGCAGACCGCGACCACCGGTCGCGGCTTTATGCGGTGTACGTAAACCCACCCAACCGTTCGATGATGTGCGCGATCGCCTGCGTGCCTTGGTCGCCGTATTCGTGACCGGCCGAACGGAACAGGCCCGACGCCACGTCCGCGCCCGGCAGGTTCAGGCCATGACGCCGCACCGCCTCGGCGACGATGCGCAGGTCCTTGTTGATCAGGTCCACCATGAACCCGGGCGCATCATCGCCCGCGGCGATCCTCGGGCCGAGGTTGGCCAGTTGCCAGCTCCCAGCCGCCCCGGCGCCGGTCACGTCGATCGTGGTCTGCAGGTCGAGCCCTTCGCGTTGGGCCAGGGCCAGTGCTTCGCACACTGCCAGCAGGTTCAACGCACAAAGGACCTGGTTGCAGCTCTTGGTCGCCTGCCCCGCGCCGCTGGGGCCGCAGTAGGTGATCGTTTCGCCCGCGGCGTCGAGGATGGGCTTGCATCGATCGAACGCCTCGCGCTTCCCGCCGCACATGATGCTCAACGTCCCGGCCTTCGCGCCGGTGTCGCCGCCGCTGACCGGCGCGTCGAGCAGGTCGATCTCGTACTCGGCCAGGCGCCGGGCGAAGTCACGCGTCGCGCCGGGATCGATCGTGGAATGGTCGATGACGACCAGGCCCGCCGTGTCGCCGGGGTTGCCCGCGACGATGCCCTGCCGGCCGAAGACGACCGCCTCGACGTCGGCTGTGTCCGTGACGTTGACGCAGACGGCCTCGCTGTGCACGGCGACTTCGGCGGGACTGTCGCACCACGTCGCGCCCTGCTCGACCAGTGCATCGCCCTTGCCGGGGGTGCGATTCCAGATGAACAGGTCAAACCCGGCCCTGATGAGGTTCGCCGCCATGGGCCGGCCCATGATCCCCAGGCCGATGTACCCGACTTTCTTCATGCTAAGGCTCCGTTGTGGGGTGCACCCACTGAATATCCGCCGGTTCGCGGGATCGTAACACCTGGGCCAGCGCATCGCCCGGCTCGGACGGATCGTAGCGCACGCCGATCCATGGCAATGCCGCATCCACACCCAGCGCCTTCCACCCGTTCACCGTCGCCATGCCCAGCAGCTTCCGGGGGTCGGTCTTGTCGCGGCGATGCAGGCGGCGCATCTCGTCGAGCACGCTCAACGTCCCGTGGCAGATGATTGAGTCGGTGCCCAGGCAGACGTTGACGCCGGCGTCGAGCATCTCCAGGTAACGGTGCGGCTTGTGACGAAAGTACTCGCTGGCCCGCGGACAGTAAGCCACGCTCGCACCGGTCGACGCCAACAGGTCGATGTCATCATCGGTTACGTAGTTGCAATGGGCGCACAGCCAGTGGGCTTGTTCGAGATGCGGCTTCATCCACCGCACGGGCGTGAGGCCGGCGTTGTAGTCGGCGGCAAACGTTTCGTCCCACTTGCCGATGCCCTGCAGCAATGCCCGGAACGGACCGCCGCCGGTGGCGACGAACTCGAGCTCCGCCGGCGACTCGGCCAGGTGCGTCGACAAGGGCAGGCCCGAATGTGTCGCGGCGGCGAACACGCGCCGACCGGCTGAGTAAGGCGCATGCGGTTGCAGTCCCATGCGGCAGGCGTTGCCGCGGGTCCCGGGTTCGGGCGCAAGTCTGGCGATGTGTCGCAGCGCCGGCTCGTCGAAGGGCGCGCCCATGCCGAACAACTCGCAGAAGCTCACGCCGGCGAGG
>CAYYPN010000019.1:0-2912 GCA_964473545.1 uncultured Planctomycetaceae bacterium | reverse complement strand
GCCTTCGTCGGCCACCGCGGCGGCCACGGCGGCGAAGCGGGTGATGTCGCCGACGACGCTGACGCCGGCCCGGCGCGACCGCCGCGCCCCTTCCCGCGCCGAGTCGGCGAAGTACCGGGCGTTGACCTCGCTCAACGGTTCGGCCGGATCGGGAAAGTGCGACCGCACCATGCCCAGCCACTCGACGAAGTCGCCGGTGTAACGCTGGGGCCCGATGCCGGTGAGTTCCAGGTGCACGTGGGCGTTGACGAAGCTGGGCAGGAGCAGACGATCGGGCAGGTCGATGCGGCGGGCGGCGGCCCCTACCGTGCGGATGACCGGGTCGACCTCGCCTGTGGCCACGACACGCCCTCCCGCCATGGCCATGGCGCCGGGCGAAGCGCTGACACCGGCATCAGGGCCAACAATTGCGCCGGCAACGTAAACCACGGGCTCGCGAGCAGGGTCGGGCATTTGCTTTGTCGAGTGCAGACGATACATTACACGATGCCCACGATTCGCAAGAGGACATCCATCATGAGAACCAGTCTAATCACCCTGAGCGTTCTGGTCCTGTCGCTGGCCGGGCTCGGCGGGCTCAGCGGTTGCGAGTCCCAACGGACCATCGACGAGCTGACCACCGCCAACCGCAAGCTGCACGAGCGCGTCGTCGAACTCCAGGCTGAGGTCAACGAGCTGACCGAGCGGCTGCGCCTGCTGCAGGCGTCGGGCGAGGACGTGAGCGCCGAGGTGGCCGACCTGACCGCCCAGCGCGACGCGCTGCAGGCGGAGATCGATCGGCTCACCGCCGCCAACCAGTCGCTCAAGGCCGAGAACGCCAGCCTCCGCGCCCAGGGCACGCGTATCCCCGTCGAAGTGGAGAACGCGCTCAAGCAGTTCGCCGATCGGCATCCGGACCTGGCCGTGTACGACCCGGTCACGCAGGCGGTGAAGTTCAGCAGTGACCTGACCTTCGCCCCCGGTTCGGCCAACCTCTCCGACGGCGCCAAGCAGGCGATCGGCCAACTGGCGACCGTCCTCAACTCACCCGCGGCCAGCGATTACGAAGTCCGCATCGTCGGCCACACCGACAGCGTCCCGATCAGCCGCCCCAGCACGCGCCAGAACCACCCGACCAACTGGCACCTGTCGGTGCACCGGGCGATCTCGGTGCGTGATGCGATCGCCGCGGCGGGCGTGGCCGACCTCCGCACGTCGGTCAGCGGTTACTCCATGTACCGTCCGGTGACCCAGAACACCCGCTCCGGCGCCCAGGCCAACCGTCGCGTGGAGATCTATCTCGCCCCGATGGGTTCGGTCGACTCGTCGCTCATCGAGCGCCAGGGCAGCGATTCGTCGAACTCCGGCGGCAGCGGCGGCAGCGCCCCGGCCGGCAACGATTCGCCCGCGATGTTCAAGTAATCGCCCCGTAAACCGCGACCCACATTTCCCACTGGATCGCCAACCTCGGCCGGCCAACGATGTCATAGGTGCAACGTCGGGTTCGCACCGACTTGTCCGTTGGTCCGCACAAGGGAGGCGACCATGACCCGCTCATCGGCCGATCGCAACCGCATCCATCCCCAGGAACGTTTCGCCCCGCCCGAAGAACTCATCGACCTCGATGCCGCCGCGGCACAACTCGCCGCCGAAGACTCCGACATCGCCAACGGCCATCGGCAGATCGCCCTGTGCAAGCACGGCCCGATGACCGCGGCGCTGTTCACCTTCCAGGCCGGCTCGCACCTCGACGACCACGTCGTCGACGGCCCGGTGCTCATCCAGGTCCTGACCGGCCGCGTGACGATCACCACCAGCGACGGCGTGCACGACCTGCCCGCAGGGAGCCTGTTGCGGCTGGCGCCGGGCGTGCGGCATGATGTCAAGGCGGCTGAAGACTCGCGGCTGCTCGTGACATTCTGCCTCGAAGGCCCCGACTCGCATACCTGATGTGAACGCGATCGTGCTCAAACTGCAAGGACCGACCGAAACCCAGCCCCGGGTCGGGTCCTGCTCGACATGAGGCAAAGTCGCATCGACGGTGCCGCCGCGCTGACCATGGACTGAACCGCCGCACGACGCGCGCTCCACACGTGTCAACCCAAAATGTCCGCATGGGGGTGGGGGTCAGCCCCGCCCGCCGCGCCGGCCACCTGCTAACCTCGCGTACGTACGAGGGTTACCATGATGATGCCGCCCCATCCGGGTGTGTCAGCCCGATGTCCGCCCGGACATCGCGAAAAAAATCTTCCATCTATAACCAACCACCCCTAAGTCGCTTGCAAAAAGTACGGGTAAACGAGCATGACAGAGTGGGGGGACATACGAGGGACCCGGAAGGAAGTGCCACACCTTGTCCCGGTGGGATCAAGGTGTGGCACAAGGCGGTCATATGAGCAGCCGGCGGCAAACTTGCCGCCGGATCGTCCGGGTACGCGGCACACGATAGGGAAATGACGAAGGTGATCCGGGAGCAGGTTTGCTCCCGGCTATATCCTGGGCGCGCATAAAAACGGCTTGCGTCCGGGGGGAGGACGCAAGCCTGCCCGAAGTCCCCAACCTCGCGTCCGGCTGGACGCGTTGGTTGGTTGCACGCACACAGGCGAACGGTTGCCAAGCGGGCAGAAGCGGCTTTCGCCGCTGTGCCCGCGCGAGGCTTTCTCCACTCCGCCCCGCGCCGGTCGGCTTCGGGTCATCCGTGACGACCGGTTACCGGCGGACGTCACTCTCGATTCCCGTTGCGGCACGCCGAAGCTGCCCACTCGTGGCTGCGTGCCGTCTTCCACACCAGCTCGCCCGACGTTGCGGTTTTCCGCCGCCGGGAACTGAAGCCGACCGGGTGATTCACATATCAATCCTCCCCCGCTCCATGGGTAGATATGCACAATCCATGCCAGCGGCATGGATTATTGGCGAAAACCCGCCGAATCGGT
>CAYYPN010000018.1:17989-19048 GCA_964473545.1 uncultured Planctomycetaceae bacterium | reverse complement strand
GAAGGCCGCGACGGAGGAGCAGGCCGGGGCGTCCGCGAACGACCAGGACACCTCCGCCGAATTGGACACGCCCTCGGAAGGTGGAAATGGCGCTTCCGGCAACCGCGAACGATTGGCCCGCATGTGGGAATCCCGCGAGCAGGCGGTGGAGATCGAGGGGACCTGAGTTTCACCCCCCTTGAATCGGAACCCATAACAGCTAAACTAGGGGGCTTCGCTCGGGGCCTGTCCGGCGGGGTTGACCACCTCGCCGCAACCCTGTTTGGGGCCGGGTCAACAAGTTGCCCACCCGGCGGCCCGCGGAAGTGTGAGGCAAGTGCTAAGCCGCAAGCGGCCGCACCCGTATCCGGTGACTGACGACTGACATAAGCGGCAACGGAGGTCACGACTCATGGCCAACTACATCGGCCCGAAAGTGAAGCTGTCCCGGCGCGTCGGCGTGCCCGTGTGCGACACCCCCAAGCACACCGCCAAGCGCCAACTCACCCCGCCGGGCGTGCACGGGTTTCGCGGCAGGCGTCTGCGCGACTACGGCGTCCGCCTCAACGAGAAGCAGAAGCTCCGCTATCACTACAACGTGATGGAGCAGCAGTTCCGCAAGTATGTCGAGGAAGCCAACCGCCGCAAGGGCAACACCGGTGAAGTGCTCATGGTGATGCTCGAGAAGCGACTGGACAACGTCATCCGCCGCCTCGGCTGGGCCCGCACCATCTGGCAGGCGCGACAGATCGTGGCGCACGGCCTGATCACGGTCAACGGCCGCAAGACCGATCGACCCAGCTTCAGCGTCAGCCAGGGCGACGAGATCGCCGTCAAGGAACGCAACCACAAGTACATCCGCGAGACGCTCGAAAGCCAGCCCGCCCTGGAGGTTCCCGCGTGGCTGAGCTTCAACCCGTCGAACCTGACCGCCAAGGTCGTCAGCGAAACGACCCCGGATCAGATTCCCTTCGACGTGAACATGAACCTGATCATCGAATTCTACCGTTAATCTGCTCGTGGAAACCGCAAAACAAGCCGCGGCCTCGGTCGCGGCTTTTTTCATACCGGCAAGACGCT
>CAYYPN010000018.1:11019-17979 GCA_964473545.1 uncultured Planctomycetaceae bacterium | reverse complement strand
ACCTGATCATCGAATACTACCGTTAAGCGGTGGTTGATCCGACTCTCAAAGCCCAGCCATGGCCATGGCTGGGCTTTCTGCATGCGCCGACTCACCGGGACGTGTTGATCGGCGCGATGATCGCGGTCGTGGTCCAGCCATACTCATGCAACTCGAAGAGCATGAGCCCGGCAGGCGGGGTGAATGAAGAAGTCGCCTGCATAATCGAATGGTCGTTCGCGGCTCAGCCGTTCATGAACTGCTTGAGCGCGGCGACGCAGTCGGGGTCGATCTGGTGCGGGGTTTGTTCGTCGAGGATGCTGAACGCTTTCCCGAGGGGCAGTCCCATGCGGTAGTGGCGATCCTGGGTGAGGGCGTCGAAGACGTCGGCGACGGCGAGGATGCGGGCGCGCAAGGACAACTGGTCGGCGGCCAGGCCGTCAGGGTAGCCCGAGCCGTCGAGGCGTTCGTGGTGGGCGGCGGCGACGTCGGCCATGTCACTCAACCCCTCGGTGAACTCGATCTGTCGGAGGATGCGGCGGGAGTAGGCGGCATGTTCACGCATGCGGGCGAACTCCTCATCGCTCAACCGCCCGGGCTTGGTGAGGATGCTTTCAGGCGTGCCGATCTTGCCCACGTCGTGCAACAACCCCGCGATGCGCAGCCAGTCGATCTCGCGGCGGTCGAGACCCATGCACACGGCGATGCCCATGGCGTAGTTGGCGACGTTGACCGAATGGATCGCGGTCATCGGATCGCGAGCATCGAGGGCTTCGCTGAACGCGCGCACGAAGCTCTCAAACTGGCGCTTCTGCGACTCGTAGAGGCGGGCGTTGTCGAGGCTGATCGCCACCTGCACGGCGATGGCTTCGAGCAGTTCCAGGTCCTCGGGGCCAAAGCGTTTGAGTCGCTGGTCCATGACCTGGAGCACACCGATGCACGTCTCGCCGCCGCGCAGGATCGGCACGACCAGCATGCTCCGCGGCACGTAACCGGTCCATTCAGCCAGGTCACGGGCGAAGAATTCACAGTCGGCGGTGTCGGGGATGCACAAGGACTCATGCGTGGTGAACACATGCCCGGCGGCGCCTTCGTCCTCGGCGATGCGCAGCTCGGTGCCGTAGTGTTCGAGGCCCTGGGCAATGCGTGACCACAATTCACCGGCATCCGGGTCGTGCCGGTACAGCGTGGACCGATCGGCCTCGAGGGCGGCGGTGACCTGGTCCATGATCCGCTGCATGAGCTGGTGCGGGTCGAGGATCGAACCGATGGCCCGGCTGACCTGGAGCAGGGTCTGGAGGTGGCGTTGATGTCGGGATTGGGGGCCGGTCAATTGTTCGGTCAACTGTCGGCCGAGGCGCGCCGCGTCCGGGTCGGCACGGGGGGCGTCCGTGCGACTGCCGGGGCCGGCGCGGCCTTGCGTCGTGGGGTCTTTGAATGGCAATGGCACCACGATACCCATACTCCCATGGACATCGGTCAGATTATACCCCCGGAAGAATGTGGAATGCGGAATGGAGCATGCCGAATGAGCGAAGTTCCGAATCGAGAGTCCGAATACCCCGTTCCGCATTTGCCGATCCCGATTCCGCTGGCGAGAGGATCGGCGGCCGTTTACACTATGTTGTTTGGCCCAATCGGGCCTTGACCTGGATTCGCGGCGAGCAACCCGGACCGTTACCCGGGCGCGGATCGTCCCTGTCGATCGGGATAGAAGGCGAAGCTCGTCCTCAGCACCGCCGCCAGGTTCTGAGGATTTGTTGCATCACGGAGTATCGCCATGACCGATCCCACCATTCATACCGCCGTCACCGGCCTGCAATGGGGCGACGAAGGCAAGGGCCAGATCGTCGACCTGCTCACCGAAGGCTTCGACGTCGTCGTCCGCTACAACGGCGGCAACAATGCCGGCCACACCGTCATGGTCGGCGATGAGAAATACGCCCTGCACCTCCTGCCCTCGGGCATCCTCTACCCCGACAAGACCAACGTCATCGGCAACGGTGTCGTCGTCGATCCCGAGGGTTTGCTCGGCGAGATCGACGGGCTGGCGGCGCGCGGCGTCGTAGTCCGCGACAACCTCCGCATCAGCGAACGGGCCCACCTGGTCATGCCCTACCATCGCCAGATGGACGCCCTGCTCGAGGCGGCGGTCGGCCGGGCTCGCGGTGATGAAAAGAAGATCGGCACCACCGGCCGCGGCATCGGCCCGACCTACGCCGACAAGATGCTCCGCACGCTCGCCCTGCGCATGGCGGACCTGTGCAATCCGGATCGCTTCCGGGACAAGCTCAAGCACATCATCATGGTGCGCAACGCGACGTTGGGCGCATTGGCCGACGTGGCCGACCAGCCCTTCCAGCCGTGGGATGCGAAGAAGGTCGCCGACGTGTACCTCGGGTACGGCGACCGGCTCAAGAATTACATCTGCGACTCGGCGCAACTGCTTCACAGCCGCATGGCCGAGGGGCACAGGCTGCTGTTCGAAGGCGCCAACGCCTGCCTGCTCGACGTCGACCACGGCACGTATCCCTACGTGACCAGCAGCAACTGTGCGTCAGTCGGCATCTATCCCGGCGCGGGCGTGCCGGGCGGGACGGTCGGGCGCGTCGTCGGCGTGGCGAAACTGTACACCAGTCGCGTCGGGGCCGGGCCCTTCCCCACCGAACAGGACAACGAGATCGGCGCGATGATCCGCGAGCGCGGCCACGAGTTCGGCACCACCACCGGCCGACCCCGTCGGTGCGGCTGGATCGACCTGCACGCCCTGAAGTACACGATGCGCCTGAGCGGTGTGACCGAACTGGCCTGCACCGGTCTGAGCGTGCTCAGCGGGCTCGATGAACTGAAACTCTGCACGGGCTACCACTACAACGGCAAGCCCCTCGAAGGATATCCGGCCGACCACATGGTGCTGGCCAATGTCGAACCGGTTTACGAGACCTTGCCCGGATTTAAAGAAGACGTTTCGAGTATAAAGCGATTCGACGACCTGCCGGACGCGGCGCAGACGTACGTACGATTTATCGAGGATTACCTGGGCGTGCCGGCGGCGATGGTCTGCGTCGGACGCAAGCGATCGCAGATTCTTCGCCCCCACGCGGGCGAACCGACCCCCTGCCCGTCGGCGTAACAACGAGCATGTCCGATCACCTCATCCATGGCGAGTTCGATCCGGCGCGGCTGCCGCGACACGTGGCGATCGTGATGGACGGCAACGGCCGCTGGGCCCAGGCCCAGGGCAAGCAGCGCACCATGGGTCACATGCGGGGCGCGGAAAACGTCCTGCCCATCGTGACCGAGTGCAGCGACCTGGGCATGGAAGCGCTGACGCTGTTCGCGTTGAGCAGCGAAAACCTGATCCGCCGCCCCGAAGATGAAGTCGAAGTGTTGTTCGACCTGTATGAACAGTACATGATCGAGCAACGGGCGACGCTGGTGCGGAACAACCTGCGCTTCGTGCACGTCGGCCGCAGGGAGGGCCTGCCGGCGCGCGTGCTGCGAGAGATGGACACCAGCGTCGAGGTTACACAGGGCAATACGGGCCTGGCGCTGTGCCTGGCGCTGAATTACGGAGCGAGGCAGGAGCTGGCCGACGCGGCGAGGGCGATCGCCGCGGACGTTGCCGCCGGTCGGCTGCAGGCCGATCAGGTCGACGAACAAGCGTTGGCCTCCCGCTTGTATGCCCCCCAACTGCCCGACCCGGACCTTGTGATTCGCACGGCGGGCGAGATGCGATTGAGCAACTTTCTGTTGTGGCAGATCAGTTATGCCGAGCTGTACGTGACGCCGACGCTGTGGCCGGACTTCGACGTGGCAGCGCTGCACGAAGCGTTGCGCGATTTTTCCGGCCGGACGCGTCGATTCGGAGCGGTGGTGAAGTGACAACGGGGCACTTCGTGCCTTCGGCCAAACGGTCGGTTACCCTATCGACATGCTGCGTTACCGGATGATTGTGGGGCCGCTGCTGATTGCGCTCATGCTGGGCGTGTTCTGGGCTGACGCGCAGGTCGGGCGACTGGAGTTGACCGGATGGTTGCGGGAGCTGTTCGCCGACCGCCCGCGGTTGCCGAACGGGTTGCTGTTGCTGTTATTGGTGCTGATCTTGATCCCGCTGGTGGCCCGGGAACTGTCGCGGTTGTTCAAGGCGGTTGGCCTGCCGGGACATACACTGCTGATCAGCGTCGCGTCGATGTGTTGTGCGTCGAGTTTGTATTCGACGCCGATGATGCTGCGGGCATCGACCGGGGCGACGATCATTGCGACGGTGCTCGTGGGCGTGTTCATCGTGACGCTGCTCTGGCACAGCCGCGACGCCAAGGTACAGGGCGTGATCGCCGCGGCGGGGGCGACGATGATCGCCGTGGTGTTGCTGGGCATCATGTTGGGCTTTTACCTGGCGATCCGCCGGTGGCACTCGGCGTGGGTCGTGCTGGGTGTGATCCTCATCACCAAGGCCGGCGACATCGGCGCCTACTTCGCCGGACGCGCGTTCGGCCGACACAAGCTCATCCCCTGGCTGAGCCCGAAGAAAACCTGGGAGGGCCTGGCCGGGGCGGTCGTGCTGGCCACGCTCGTCGCCGCCGGCTTCGCCTGGCTGAGTCAGCACACCAGCCTGGCCGCGGTCGTGCAGACGCAGGGCGACGATGCGATCGAGGTGGCGCGTGAATATGACATCGGCCTGTCCGCGGTGGCGGGTGTGCTGCTGGCACTGGTCGGACATGCCGGGGACCTGATGGTGTCGCTGTTCAAGCGCGACGCGGGCGTCAAGGATTCCGGCGGCACGCTCCCGGGCTTCGGCGGCCTGCTCGACGTCATCGACTCGCCGCTGCTGGTCGCGCCGGTGGCGTACTGGATGCTGGAGTGGGCGGGAAGATAGGGGCGAGCCTGGGTCACGAATGGACCCGGACTTTCGCCGCGCCGCGGTCCGGCTTGGATTCGTCATTCGCCAACGCATCAATTATCATCTTTTCATGCGAAGGCACATCGACCGTGTATTGCTGGACCGTCGGACGATCGCCGACCGCGTGGCGGAGTTGGCCGATCAGATCGCCCGTGATCTCAAGGCCGACCCGGCCGACCCGGAACCGGCGCTGGTGATCGTGCCGCTGTTGACCGGCAGCGTGATTTTCCTGGCCGACCTGATGCGTCAACTGCCGCTGATGATGCGGATTCGTCTGTTGACCGTGCAGTCGTACCCCGGCAAGAGCACGACCAGCCAGGGCGTCACCATCGAAGAGGCGAGCCTCGATGACCTGGCGGGCAAGCATGTGTTGATGGTCGACGATGTGCTCGATTCAGGCCGCACGATTCAGGCCGTTGGCAAGCTCATTCACGAGCAGCAGCCCGCATCGCTGCGGACCTGCGTCTTGCTCCGCAAGCAGCGGCCCGAGGCCATGGCCATCGAGGTCGATTACATCGGCTTCGATATTCCCAACGAGTTCATCGTGGGCTATGGCTTGGATTACGACGGCTACTACCGTAACCTTCCCGAAGTTGTCACGCTCCGCGAAGAGGCGATGCGATGACCGGCCAACCGCCGTCCGCCTGCAGCGACTCCCCCACGACCCGCGCCGCCCAGGCCGAGGGCGCCGAGCCGGTTGTCGGCCTGCCGATCGATCGAGCCGCGGCGATGCTCCCGGCCGACCTCATCCAAGGCGATGAGACGATCATCCTCCTGCTCAAGCCGCACCCGCTGTACATCGTCCTCGCACCGCTCGGGCAACTGGTCATCATCGTGGCGTTGTCATGGATCGTGGCGTACTTCGATCTGCTCACCAACCATCGTGCGACGCTGCTTGCAACGGCGTTGATCGCCTTGCGGCTGTCGTGGCAGTTTCTCGAATGGCTCAGCCGGGTGTATGTGCTCACGGATCGACGGATCATCCGGGTCATGGGTGTGTTGCGCGTCACTGTTTTCGAGTCGCCCCTGCGACAGGTTCAACACACCGATACGATCTTCACGATCCGCGAGCGCATCTTCCGCCTGGGCACGATCGCCTTCAGCACGGCCGGCACCGGACTGCCCGAGGCTTTCTGGGTCATGATCTCGCGACCACTGTCCGTCCATCGCCGCATCATCCAGGCGATTAACCGGTACCGGCCGTAGACGCATACCATGAGTACATCCATGCAGAACATCACGATCATTGGCGACGGGGCGATGGCGACGGCTTGTGCGATGCTGCTGGACAGCCGCGGGTTGACGGTGACGATCTGGTCGCCGTTCGCCGATGCCGCCGAGGACATCGTTCGCAGCAACGAGAACCGCAAATACCTGCCGGGGATCCCCCTGCCGCCGTCGCTCCAGATCACGGCCGTGGATGCCGAGGCGATGACCGACGCCGACCTGATCGTTTCGGCCATCCCCACGCAGTACATGCGCGATACCTGGCAGCGACTGGCGACGCACACCCCGGCCAAGCTGCCGATCCTCTCCGTGGCCAAGGGGCTTGAAAACGAAACGCTCCTGCGCCCCACGCAGATTCTCGCCGACGTGCTCGATGGCACCGGCGCGCCACGCGGATTGGCGGCCTTGTCCGGCCCGTCCATCGCCGGTGAACTGGCCCGATGCCTGCCGGCAACCGTGTGCATCGCCGCCGACGATCGTAACCTTGCCCGGCAGTTGCAGCAGATCTTCACGACCCGATGGATGCGCGTCTATACCAAAACCGACGTGGTGGGCGTGGAACTGGCCGGGGCGACGAAGAACGTGATCGCCATCGCCGCGGGCATCCTTGACGGGCTCCAGGCCGGTTATAACGCCAAGAGCGCCCTGCTCTCACGCGGCCTGGCCGAGATCGCACGGCTGGGCATCGCCATGGGCGCCGACCAGGAAACCTTCTTCGGCATCACCGGCGTGGGCGACCTGGCCACCACCTGCTTCTGCCCCGCCGGGCGAAACCGCAGCGCCGGCGAACTGCTCGGCAAGGGCATGAACGTCGAACAGGTCAATCAGCGCATCGAAGGCGTGGTCGAAGG